>JALDXM010000022.1:0-12347 GCA_032155085.1 Actinomycetota bacterium
TCCCTCGGAGTCGGGTCTGCTGACCACCGTCGCCTATCGACGGTCCGGCGAGGCATCGGTCTATGCCCTCGAGGGCTCGGTGGCAGTGACCGGCTCACTCATTCAGTGGCTGAGGGACAACCTCCGGCTGATCGAGAAGGCTGCTGACATCGAGAACCTGGCACGCCTGGTCGACGACAACGGTGACGTCTATTTCGTGCCGGCCTTCTCCGGGCTGTTTGCCCCGCATTGGCGCCCTGACGCCCGCGGGGTCATCACCGGGCTCACCAGATACGCCACGGCCGGCCACATCGCCCGGGCGGCACTCGAGTCGACTGCTTTCCAGACCAGGGATGTCCTCGACGCCATGGTGGCCGACAGCGGGGTCGACCTCGTCGAGTTGCGGGTCGACGGTGGAATGACGGCCAACGACCTCCTGATGCAGTTCCAGGCGGACATCCTTGGGGTGGACGTGGTGCGGCCGCATGTGGCGGAGACCACCGCCCTCGGGGCCGCCTATGCAGCCGGTCTGTCGGTCGGCCTCTGGCCCGATCTCGCCGCGCTTCGCGGTCTTTGGGCCGAGGATGCCCGTTGGTCTCCCCGGATGGATCCCGGTGAGCGGGAACGGCTGCACGGCAGGTGGCAGGAGGCCCTGCAACGGTCGCTGGACTGGGTATGAGCGGGTTCGACGGGTTCCGTCTGGAGACCATCGACACCGGCAAGGTCGAGGTTCGGGCCCGTATAGGCGGCGAAGGGCCCCCGCTGCTCCTGCTCCACGGCAACCCGCAGACCCATCTCATGTGGCGAAAGGTGGCGCCAGCGCTGGCCGATCAGTTCAGCGTCGTCGCGCCCGACCTGCGGGGCTACGGGAAGACCTCCAAGCCGGAGTCGGCCCCGGATCACTTCCCGTATTCGAAGCGGGTGATGGCAGTGGACCAGGTCGAGCTGATGGCCCGGCTCGGCCATGACCGGTTCTCAGTGGCCGGGCACGATCGGGGAGGACGGGTTGCCTATCGCCTCGCCCTCGACCATCCCCATGTGGTCGAGCGTCTGGCCGTCCTCGACATCATCCCCACCGGCGAGATGTTCGATCGCGGCGGACGAGAGTTCGGGTTGAGCCATTACCACTGGTTCTTCCTCGCCCAGCCAGCGCCACTCCCCGAGACCCTGATCGGCGGTGACCCGGAGTGGTTCTGGCGTTGGCACACAACCCGCGGGCCCGACAGCAGCTTCTTCGAGGGGGCAATCGACGACTACCTCGAGTGCTTCGCTGACCCCGAGACGGTCAGGGGCATATGCGAGGACTACCGCGCCGGTGCCACCATCGACTACGAGCACGACCGAGCCGACAAGGATGCTGGACGGCGAATCCTGTGCCCGGTGCTGGCGCTCTGGGCCGGCCAGGGTGCCATCGACCGCTGGTACGACGTGCTGACGGTCTGGCGGCAATGGGCCGACGATGTGGAGGGCCGGTCACTGCCCTGCGGCCACTATCTGCCGGAGGAGGCTCCGGACGAAACGGCGGCCGCCCTGTTGGGGTTCTTCGCGGGGAGCGCCGGCCACCGATAAGATCGGATGGGTAGTCGAGGAGGACCCCGATCTCAACGCCTGACATCCTCGCGCTGTCCAGGATCCTCCTGGTCCCATTGATCATGGCCTTCACTCGATCCGAGCAGATCGAGAACAACCTCGTGATCGCCGCCGCTCTCTTTGCGATCGCAGCTTTCACCGACTTCCTCGATGGCTATTTGGCCCGGAGGACCAGCGGCGGGACGACGCTGGGTGCCTTCCTGGACACCACAGCGGACAAGATCCTGATCACCGGCACCCTGCTCGCCCTGGTCTCGATCGACCACGTCTCGATCTGGCCGGCGGCCATCATCATCTTCCGCGAGTTCCTGGTCATGGCGCTGCGCGGGGTAGTCGCCACCCAGGGCGGGCTGATACGACCCTCGACATGGGGGAAGATCAAATTCGTGACGCAGTTCGTCGCCATCTTCCTCGCCTTCTTCCGGCTTCCCGACCGCTGGGGTTGGTTCTACCTGGACCAGTGGGCGATGCTGATCGCGGTGATCGCCACCGTCGGGTCGGCCTGGGGGTACATGAGCGCCTTCCTGCACACAGTCCGCTCGGAGCCGAGCAGAACCAGCCAGTGAAGACGGCGGTCACCGGGGGGACCGGGGTGGTGGGCCGGGCCCTGGTCCGGCATCTGGTCGAACAAGGGCACCAGGTCACCGGCCTGGCCCGCTCGAACGGGTCGGCCCGGGCACTGGAGAGGCTGGGCGCCGTGCCCGTGGAGGGTGACGTGCTCGATCCAGGCGGCCTGGCCGCCGCACTGGAGGGGCACGATCGGGTGTTCCATGTTGCCGGGGTCAATGAGATGTGCTCGCCGGATCCCGACTACATGGACCTGGTCAACATCCAGGGGACCCGCAACGTGCTGGCGGCGTGCCGCTCCGCCGGTATCGGGCGTCTGATCCATACGTCCTCGGCGGCTGCGATCGGAGAGGCCCACGGGACGGTTGGATCCGAGACCAGCCCGCACCGCGGGTCCTACTTGTCTCGCTACGAGCGCTCCAAGCACCTATCGGAGCGTGCCGCCCTCGATGAGGCGGGGGATCTCGATGTGGTGGTGGTCAACCCGTCATCGGTGCAGGGCCCGGGCCGGGCCACGGGGACAGGGAGGCTCTTCCTCGATGTGCTCAACGGGAAGCTCCCTTTCCTGGTGGAGACAACAGTGTCCATAGTCGACATCGACGACTGCTCCGCGGGTCATCTGCTCGCCGCAGAGAATGGGCAGCGGGGCGAGCGATACATCCTGAGCGGGGCCAGTGTGACGATCGGCGAGGCATTGGACTTGCTCCGCTCCGCGATCGGACGCCCTGTGCAGCCAAAGTTCGCACCGGGCTGGCTGGTCTCGACCGGAGCGGGGGCGGTCGAGGCTGGGGCACGGGTCATGCGCCGGCATCCGCCGTTGTGCCGGGAGATGGTGAGGGTCCTCCGTGCCGGCCATGTCTACGACGGGAGCCGCGCCATCCGCGAGCTCGGCCTGAGCTACACCCCGATCGAATCCACGATTGCCCGCACCATCGCCTGGTTCAAGGGGGAGGGACTGCTGACCTGAGGGAATCGTTCTGCGCGGATTCGCGCGTCTTAACGCGCGGTAAATCTGCACAGAACGGTGGCAATTACCATCGGCAACCCGATGTCTGCCCCCCTCGCGCCCCTTCTGTCGGGTTGGCGCTCGGCTCCTCTGCCCGACCTCCACGACACCTGGTCTGTCGCACCTGGCGGCCGTGCTTTTGCCATTGCCGGGCTGGCCGAGCAGTTGGGAAAGCCCTTCCTGGTGGTCGTGCCGGGGGAGCGGGATGCCGAGGAATTGGCCGACGACATCTCGCTCTTCTCTGACCGAGTCCTGTTGGCTCCGGCCTGGGAGACACTCCCTTTCGAGCATGTGTCCCCCAACCTGGGCACCATGGCTCATCGGGCCGAGGCCCGCCATGCGCTCGATCTCGATCAGCCCGTGGTGGTCGTGGCCAGTGTTCGCAGCGCCATCCAGCGTCTCAGTCCGTCCTCACACCAGCCGCTTCAGCTGTCCGCCGGCGACGAGATCGGGATCGACGACCTGGCGCGGGCTCTGGCCGACCTGGGTTACGGGCGCACCGACCGGGTCGAGGCCAGAGGAGAGTTCGCCGTCCGCGGGGGCATCTTCGACGTGTTCCCGGCCCAGGCGGAGCATCCGGTCCGACTCGATTTCTGGGGCGATCAGCTCGACGAGATCCGCGGCTTCTCGGTGGCGACTCAGCGATCGGAGGAGTCGATCCCGGCGCTGACTGCATTCCCGGCTCGGGAGGTGCGTCCCGACCCTGTGATCAGGGAGCGTGCCGTGGGCTTGGTGGGCACAGAGTCGTGGAGCGCCTCGACCTGGGATCGGGTCGCCGAGGGCCAGATCTTCCCCGGGATCGAATCATGGCTGCCCTGGCTGGCCGATCCGGTCTCGATGATCGACGCACTGCCCTCCGGTGCACTGCTCGTCGTCGTCGAGCCAAGCCGTGCTCTGGACCGGGCCCGCGAATTGGTGAAGGAGGAATCAGAGCTGGCCGCCGCCCTAGCGCCCACTTGGGGTGAGCAGGCGCCCGCCGCCGGAGAGCACCCCGCCCTGTTCCTCGACCTCGAGGCCAGCCTCTCCAACAGGAACCACCTCCGTCTTCCCTCCAGCCCGACAGGGCCCGGCGACCAGGTCCTCGAGATACGGTCGTTGGACGCCGTGCCCGGGGACCCGGCATCGGTGGCAGCCGCCCTGGGACGGCTCCTGAATCGTGACATCGCCACCGTGGTGGCGATGGATGGCGATGCGGCTGCCGACCGTGTGGCCACTGCCCTGGCCGAGGCGGGCCTGGTCATGGACCGTCTTCCCCGGCTGGAGAACCCACGCTCCGCGGTCATCCCGCTGGGCATCCACCGCGGCTTCATCGCGCCCTCGGTCGGCGTGGCCGTGCTCGGTGAACAGGAGATCGCCGGCCGGCGCCGGGCCCACCGCCGGGCCGGGAGGACCCGGGCCGAGACCGCCCAGCAGTACCGGGACCTGACCGAAGGCGACTACGTGGTCCATCACCAGCACGGGATTGGTCGCTTCGAGGGTCTGGTGACCAGGACGATGGCCGGCATCGAGCGGGACTATCTGGTGATCGCATACGCCGGCGAGGATCGCCTCTATGTCCCGGTCGATCAGCTGGCCGCAGTCCGGCGCTACACGGGCGGTGAGACACCTCGGGTGTCCCGCATGGGAGGCAAGGACTGGTCCGAGCAGAGGACGAAAGTCCGCAAGGCGGTGGCGGCTGTGGCCCAACAGGTGGTGGAGCTGCATCGGCGCCGTGCCGCGGCCACGGGGCATTCGTATGAGACCGACACCCCATGGCAGCGGGAGATGGAAGGAGCTTTCCCCTACGAGGAGACGCACGACCAGCTGTCGGCGATCGTCGACGTCAAGCGAGACATGGAGTCGCCCCAGCCGATGGACCGCCTCGTGTTCGGCGATGTCGGTTACGGCAAGACCGAGGTGGCGATCCGCGCCGCTTTCAAGGCGGTGCAGTCGGGCAAGCAGGTCGCGGTGCTCGCTCCTACCACTCTCCTGGCCCAGCAGCATCATCAGACTTTTGCCGAGCGATTTCAGGGATATCCGGTGCGGGTCGAGGCGCTGTCCCGCTTCCTGACCCCCAAGCAGCAGCGTGCAGTCGTGGCGGGCCTCGGGACCGGCGAGGTCGATGTCGTCATCGGGACCCACCGGCTTCTCTCCGAAGACGTGCGGATCAAAGATCTCGGCCTTCTGGTCGTGGACGAGGAACAGCGATTCGGCGTGTCGGCCAAGGACGCGATCAAGAGGCTGAGAGTCGGCGTGGACGTCCTGACTCTCACCGCGACGCCGATCCCGAGGACCCTGGAGATGGCACTGACCGGGATCCGGGACGTCTCGCACATCAGGACCCCGCCCGAGGACCGTCACCCGATCCTGACCTATGTCGGGCCCTATGACGAGCAGTCGGTATCTGCCGCGATCCGACGGGAGATGCTCCGCGAGGGCCAGGTGTTCTATGTCCACAACAGGGTGCAGTCGATCGATCGGGCCGTCGCCCGGCTCCAGGAGCTGGTCCCCGACGCCAAGTACGTGGTGGCCCACGGCCAGATGTCAGAAGGTCAGCTGGAACAGGTGATGATCGACTTCTGGAACGGCGAGTACGACGTGATGGTGGCGACCACGATCATCGAATCGGGTCTCGACCTCCCCAAGGTGAACACGCTGATCGTGGAGCGGGCCGACCTTCTCGGCCTGGCTCAGCTCTATCAGCTCCGGGGCCGGGTGGGCAGGTCCGACCAGCGGGCCTATGCCTATCTCTTCCATCCGGCCGAGCAGGCCCTCACCGAAGACGCACACCGCCGCCTCGAGGCCATCGGCGAGGCCACGGATCTCGGGTCCGGATTCCAGCTCGCCCTGCGTGACCTCGAGATACGAGGGGCGGGCTCCATCCTGGGCGAGGTGCAGAGTGGCCACATCGCCGCCGTCGGATTCGACCTCTATGCCGAGCTGGTGGCAGAGGCTGTGTCCGAGCTCGAGGGGCGCGAGCCGATGACTGCGGCGCCAAAAGAGGTCAGGATCGATCTCCCGGTCGATGCCCATCTCCCGGAGTCCTATGTGACCGATCAGGAGCTCCGTCTCGAGGCCTACCGCCGTCTGGCTACGACCTCCACCGACGAGGGAGTCGACGACGTGGCGGCGGAGTGGGTGGATCGTTACGGGCCGCTTCCGCCGGAGGCCGAGGCCTTGATCTCACTGGCCCGTCTCCGGGTCGAGGCGCTCCGGGTCGGCCTGGAGGAGATCGTTCAATTGAGGCACGAGATCCGCATCGGCCCGGTCGACCTCAAGACGTCACAGGAAGTCCGGCTCAAGCGGCTCCAGCCCAGATCTGTGCTCAATGCCCAAGAGGGGACCATCTTCATCCCGGCGCCTCGTGAGCTGGTGCCCGGACTGATCGGGTTCCTCAATGAGATGTGGTCCGACGACGCAGTGCGGCCTGGGACTAACTGACGGACGGCTAGTACCCTTTTCACGTTCCCCTTCCAGCAAGGACTACGTCTTGAAGAAATTATCCATCCTTCTCGTTTTGGCCGCGTTCGGCCTCGCTGCCTGCGGCAGTGGCGGCGGCGTGGCTGCCACTGTGAACGGGGTCGACATAAGGGTTTCCGACGTGGAAGGCCTCCTCGATCCAGCCGATGGCACCACCATCCCCAAAGAGGAATTTGCTGCGGCGCTCGGCTTCCTCGTACAGCAGCAGATAGTGATCGAGGCCGCCGAATCCGAGTTCGGGATTTCCATCCCTGAGGCCGATGTGACCGCGGAAGCCGACGCCCTTGTCGAGGAATCGGCCGAGGAGGGCACCACCCGCGAGGAGTTCCTCGAGGCGCAGGGCATCACCGAAGAGCTCCTGCAGACCTTCGCCCACAACCAACTGCTCGTCGAGCAGATCACCGAGAACCTCGAGACCACCGTGGAGGAGCCCACCCAGGAGGAGATCGACGGCCTCATCACCGAGGCTGAGGGTCTCTACTGCGCGTCCCACATCCTCGTGGCCACCGAGCAGGAGGCCAACGACGTGGCCGGCCGGCTCGAGGCAGGCGAGGACTTCGCTGCCCTGGCCGGCGAGCTGTCCACTGACACAGGGTCCGGTGCCCAGGGCGGCAACCTGGGTTGTCAGGCCGCCGAGGGTTATGTCGAGGAGTTCGCTGCCGCACTGAGTGCGGCCGAGGTCGGTGTCCCCACCGCGCCGGTGGAGAGCGAGTTCGGGTGGCACATCATCCTCCTGCGTGAGGACGAGCTCCCTTCGTCCGACCAGGCCCGCGAGACGCTCACGACAGAAGCCCTGAACGAGGCAGCCAACACCTGGTTCGCCGACCAGTTCGAGCGCGCTGAAGTCACAGTCGACTCGGCGTACGGGACCTGGCAGGCGACACCGACTCCACAGGTGGTTCCGCCAACCGAGTGATAACGATCACCGGCCTGGGCCCCGGCGACTTCGACCGGATCCCGGCTGGGATCAGGCTCGTCCTGCTCGATCCTGAGGCTGTTGTCGTGCTGCGCACCATCGAGCATCCAGCGGCACAGGAGCTCGCCTCGATTCGGGAGGTAGTGACCTGCGACGACCTCTACGAGAGCCACGATGCCTTCGAGGCGGTCTATCAGGCGATATCCGACCGTGTTCTCGAGGCGGGGGAAAAGGGCAACGTGGTGTACGCGGTCCCGGGAAGCCCGATGATCGGGGAGTTCACGGTCCGGCATCTCCTCCGGTCGGATGCCGAGGTGGAGGTCATCCCTGCGGAGTCTTTCATCGACGCCGTCCTCGCCGAGGTCGGCTACGACCCGCTCGATCGTGGGCTGCAGATCCTGAACGGCCATGATCTGCCGGAGCCGCTCGTCCTGGACAAGCCGACGATCGTCGCCCAGCTCGACCGGTCCGAGATCATGGCCGATGTCGTCGCCCGTATCGCCCGCGTCGTTCCCGAGGAAGCCGTGGTGACTGTCCTGGCAGGCGCCGGCTCTTCAGATGTCGTGAAGGTGGAGTCCACCGCGTCCGAGGTTGATCCGGGTCTCGCCGGCTACCGGACCTCGATGTTCATCGACTCCGACCCTGGGGGCCTGGTCGGGGCGGTCCGGACCATGGCAATCCTCCGGGAGGAATGCCCGTGGGACCGCGAACAGACCCATCAGAGCCTGGTCAAGTACCTGGTGGAGGAGACCTACGAGCTGATCGACGCCGTTTCCCGCCTCGGTGGGGACGAGCCCGATTGGGTTGCGTACGCCCAGGTGGAGGACGAGCTCGGCGACGTCCTGCTCTCCGTGCTGTTCCACGCCGCCATCGCCCGTCAGAGCGGTGCTTTCGACATCGACGACGTGGCCGAGGTCATGCGTCAGAAGCTGGTGCGCCGGCATCCGCACGTCTTCGGAGATGTCGATGTCGACACCGCCGCCGACGTCAAGCGCAATTGGGATCAGATCAAGGACGCCGAGCGTGGTGCCACCCGGGAGTCCCTGATGGACGGCGTGCCCCCAGGCATGCCCGCGGTCCAGCGAGCGTCGAAGCTCCAGAACCGGGCGGCCAAGGCCGGCTTCGACTGGGAGCGGGCGTCTGAGGTAGTGCCCAAGGTCAGGGAGGAGCTCGACGAGCTCGAGGCTGTCCTGGGGGACCCTGTGGCGGCGGAATCCGAGCTGGGTGACGTGCTTTTCTCGGTCATCAACCTCGCCCGACACCTGGGTGTGGACGGGGAGGTCGCGCTGCGTGGGGCGATCGATCGCTTCGAGGGCAGGTTCAGGCACATGGAGGGCGCGGGGCCCCTTGACGGGCTGTCAATCGAAGAGCTCAACCGACGCTGGGAAGAGGCAAAGTAAAGGCGTTGCACGTTCTACGTTGTACGTTGTACGACGCTGTGGAAAACCGACGTACCGCGCGATGATCAAGATCGAGCAGATCGTCGCACGCCAGGTGCTCGATTCGAGGGGGAACCCGACCGTGGAGGCCGAGGTCCACTCCAGCGGTGGGTTCGGTCGGGCCGCCGTGCCCTCAGGGGCGTCGACCGGCACCCTGGAAGCTGTCGAGCTACGAGACGGCGGTGAGCGGTGGGGCGGCAAGGGGGTGACCCGGGCCCTGGCGAACATCACCGACCGCATCGCCCCAGCCCTGATCGGGATGGACGTGACCCGTCAGGAACAGATCGATCAGACGATGATCGACCTCGACGGCTCACCGACCAAGGGGAAGCTCGGGGCCAACGCCATCCTGGCCGTTTCGCTTGCCGTGGCCAGGGCCGCTTCGGTCTCGGTCGGGTTGCCTCTGTACCGGTATCTCGGCGGGCCCTCGGCCCAGGTGCTCCCGGTCCCGTGCTTGAACGTGCTCAACGGTGGCGCTCACGCTGCGAATTCGGTCGATATCCAGGAATTCATGGTGGTGCCGGCCGGGCTGCCCTCGTACTCAGAGGCCCTGCGGGCAGGTGTCGAGATCTATCACGCCCTGAAACGGGTGATTGCCGGCCGCGGCTTGGGCACCAACGTCGGGGACGAAGGTGGTTTCGCGCCCGATCTCCCCACCAACGAGTCCGCACTCGAGCTGCTGGTCGAGGCCGTCGAAGTGGCCGGCTATCGGCTGGGTGATGAGGTCGGCCTCGCTCTCGACGTGGCGGCGACCGAGTTCCACCGCGAGGGTCAATACACCCTGGAGGGTGGAGAGCTCGACTCTGCAGGAATGGTCGACTATCTCGCCGGGCTGGCGGATCGCTACCCGCTGGTGTCGATCGAGGACGGCATCGGAGAGGACGACTGGGAAGGGTGGAAGCTCTTGACCGACCGTCTCGGAGAGGGCACCCAACTCGTAGGGGACGACCTGTTCGTCACCAACGAAGAGATCTTGCGACGCGGCATCGGTGAGGGTGTGGCCAACGCCATCCTGATAAAGGTCAACCAGATCGGGTCGGTCTCCGAGACGCTTCACACGATGAACACCGCCAAGGGAGCTTCCTACGCCACGATGGTGAGCCACCGTTCCGGGGAGACCGAGGACAGCTTCATCTCCCATCTCGCCGTCGCCACCAACTCCGGCCAGATCAAGACCGGCGCCCCGGCCCGGGGTGAGCGGACAGCCAAGTACAACCAGTTGCTGCGCATAGAAGAGAGCCTCGGGGGCGAGGCCAGGTATGCCGGTTGGGACGCCTTTCGGAGAGGTCGATGACCCTTCTCCGACGTCCCGGGGTCGCTTTGGTGACACTCCTGTTCCTGCTTCTCGGAGCGGCCTTCCTCACCCAGGTGGTGCCCTATCGCCAGATAATCGACTCCCAGAGGCAGGTGACGGACGCACAGGTGCGTCTTGCCGCACTGGAAGACGAGAACGCCGCTCTCCAGGCCGACGCGGATGCCCTCAACACCGATGCCGAGGTCGAGAAACTGGCCCGGGAGAAGCTGGGCTATGTGCGTCCCGGGGAGACCGCCTACGTAGTGCTCGACCCGCCTGGCTCGGGCCGCCTGGCGACGGGGGCCCAGGAGCCGCTCGTGGCCGACGAACGCACCTGGGTGGAGCGGATCTGGGACTTCGTGTCGGGTGGTGACCAGGGTGGTGACCCCGGCGGGGGCGGATGAGCCCCCCCGATGACCGGCAGGTCGTCGAGACTCAGATTGGCAGGCCGCTCCGTGCAGATTCTGAACCTCTGTCCCGCTGTCATCTCGGGCTCCCGGTGGTCGTGCGAGTGCCGCCGATCCTCGACGACGGCACCCCCTTCCCCACTCTCTACTGGTTGACCTGCCCACTGGCGGTGGCTCGCATCTCCCGTCTCGAAGGGGCCGGTGGGATCAGACGCCTTGAGCAGAAGGCCGAGGTCGACGCAGGCTTCGGTGCTGCCCTCGCCGAGGCAGGCGCTGCGTACGAGGCACAGCGTGACGCCCTTCTTCCGCCGGGAGTCTCTCCTGTTCCGACTGGTGGCGTCGGTGGGACCCGGGCGGGGATCAAGTGTCTTCATGCCCACTACGCCCACACTCGCGGCGGAGGAGAGAACCCGGTCGGAGACCTCGTCCAGGATTGGATCGAGCCGCTGGACTGTGTCGTCCCCTGCGTGGTCGGCGGTGAGATGAATCCGGACTGGGCGCCTGCCCCGTGAAGGTGGGGGTGGTCGACATCGGGACCAACTCGATGCGACTGCTCATCACTGACGGGGACATCGAAGACAACCGGTGGGTCGAGGTCACCGGGCTGGGTCGGGGCGTGGACAAGACCGGACTGCTATCGGATGCCGGTATCGAAGACACTCTTGCTGCGCTGGCACGGTTCGGCGTCGAGATGGATCGGAGCGCGGTGGCCAAGAGGATGGCCATCGCCACGTCGGCGTCTCGTGATGCAGCCAACCGGGAGGAGTTCTTCGATCTCGCCGAGTCCGCCCTTGGGGTGAGACCGAGGCTGATATCAGGGGAGGAAGAGGCCCGGCTTGCCTATGCCGGAGCCACCGGCCGAATTCGGGTGCCGGGCCCGATCGTGGTCACGGACATCGGAGGGGGAAGCACGGAGCTGGTCACTTCCGAGGGCGGGATTTCCTATGAGATCGGGTCGGTCCGCCTCACGGAGCGGGCAATCCCCACCCGGCCCGCGCCGGCCGATGAGTTGACTGCGGCACGGTCTCTGGCCGCAGAGATCTTCGAAGGAGTCGATCTCGACATGGGGACCTTGATCGGCGTCGCCGGGACGTGGACCAGTCTCGCCGCTGTAGCCCGAGCGGGGGTCTGGGGGTCGCCCGCCAGATCTCACAGCCTGCCCGCCAACTCGAGGGAGCGGGTCCACGGATATGTCTTGGTCAGAGAGGATCTCACCGCGCTCATCGAGTCGCTGGCCGGCATGACCCTCGACGAGACCGCTGCCATCCCCTCTCTCGACCCGAAGCGAGCCCCGGTCATCCTCGGAGGCGCCTTGGTGGCGGAGGCGGTGATGACCGCATTGCACGCCGATCGGGCGACGATTTCCGAACACGACACCCTCGACGGTGTCGCCATCGAGTTGCTCGCTTTACCCTGATCGAGCCGGCCCGGGTGGCGGAATGCAGACGCGAGGGGCTTAAACCCCCTTGAGCCATACCGGCTCGTGTGGGTTCGAATCCCACCCCGGGCACGAGAAAGGCAGCTACGCATGCGCAATCCCGACGTCGACGCCTGGTTCGTGAAGAAGGAGCATCCGATGGAGGAGGCGATGCAGGCTGTCAGGGAGGTGGCCCTTTCTGCCGATCCTCGTATCACCGAGTCGATCAAGTGGTCGACACCCACCTACTCATATGAGGGGAACATCTTCAGC
>JALDXM010000023.1:0-12287 GCA_032155085.1 Actinomycetota bacterium
CCATGGTCCAGCATGCGGGATCCGAACTCGTGGAGCATGTACATCGTCCCCTTGATGTCGACGTCGATGACGCGATCGATGAGCTCCTGGGTGATATCACGCCACGACATCTGCTCGGTCGCCACGTCTCCCACGTTGTTGATCAGGACGTCGAGCTTCCCGAACTCTGAGCCGACCTGATCTGCCATCGCCCGAACCGCATCCCAGGAGCTGATGTCTGCCTGGAAAACGGATGCCTCACCGCCCAGACCTCGAATTCTCTCCGCGACCGCGTCGGCACCGTCTCGCGACCGGTTGTAATGGACTCCGACCCGCGCCCCCTCCTGGCCGGCGCGGTAGGCGAGGGCGCTGCCGAACCCGGTTCCGGCTCCGGTCACCAGCACCGTCTTGCCCTCGAAACGTCTGTGGATCTGGGGCGATCCGGCCATTTCGGCATCACTCCTTCGTAGGCGGTCGAGATCATGGCCTGTCGGCCGCAACCGCCCAAAGCCGCTTGCCACGATACTTGATAAATGATAATTTCGCTCATATAGATCCGAGGAGGAGGTACGACTTGCGATCTGGGAAGCCCTCGCCCCTGAGGGCACTTGCGTTATTGCTGTGCCTGGCATTGATCGCGGCGGCTTGTACGTCGCAGGGCACCGAGGAAACCACCACGACAGCGGGTGAGGAAGAGCCGGCCGGGGAAACCACCACCAGCGCCGCTGGGGACACCACCACCAGCGCGGCTGGGGAGGAAGGTGGAGAGGGGGAGGTGACGCGGCTGGTCTTCGGCACACCGCCACCCCCGGATGGAGAATCGAACAACCCGAACCGTGAGATCCAGCCCAACGACGAGTTCCAGATCAAACCGATGTACGAGAACCTCGTCGCCGTCGATCCGGAGACGGCGCAGTGGACCCCGATGTTGGCCGAGAGCTGGGAGTTGAACGAAGCGGGAGATCAGCTGACCTTCCATCTGCGCCAGGGCGTTCAGTTCCACAACGACTTCGGCGAGATGACGGCTGAGGACGTCGTCTTCTCCTTGACCGACCTCATCGACCCGCCCGGGGCGATCTCGGGTGTGGCCGAGGCGGTGCGGAATGCAGTGGAGGAGTTCGAGATCGTCGACGACTACACCGTCATCTTCCACATCGCCGAGGGCGGCCTCAGCTATTCGTTCTTCGAAGGCATCAGCTACGGGGCTGCCGGCACCGCTATCAAGAGCGCGGCTGATTGGGAGTCGAGAGGCGGCGGTTCGCCTGCCTCCCCCACATTGGAAGAGGCGCCGATCGCGGGCACCGGGCCTTATCAGTTCCTCGAGCGGACGCCGGGCCAGAACGTCGTGTTCGAGCGGGTTCCGTACGAGCACTGGCGTCAGAATGCATCGTTCCAGGAGCTGGAATACAGGTACATCCCTGAGGATGCCACGCGGCTCTCGGCGCTGTTGGCGAATGAGATCCACCTGACCGGCTTGCCGGCAGAGCTGGGTGACGAGGCGGAGGCCCAGGGAATGGGGATCATCCAGTCGCAGCTCCCCGGCCGTCGTTACGGGATCCCCTTGGAAGGCTGCTACTACGTCGAGCCGCCAGAACCGGGTGTGCCGTCCGCCGACGTGTTCGTCAGTGGCGATAGGAAGTTCCCGGACAGCCCGTGGTGCAACGTCGACATCCGGCGAGCAGTGAGCAAGGCCATCGACCGTGACGCCCTCAACGAGGCGTTCTTCGGCGGTGAGGCCGAGACCGCATACATGTGGTACTGGCTCCCCGAGCAGGCAGAGTCATGGAACCCGGAATGGGAGACGCGCTACGCCGACGAGATCGGATACGACCCCGAAGGTGCTCGTGCGCTACTCGAGGCGGCAGGCGGCCCGGTGGAGATCCAGGTGTTCGCCCGTAACGATGTGACCGAAGCCATGGCAGTGATGCTCGAAGAGGTCGGCTTCGTCGTGGAGCTCGTTTCGATGGACGACGGTGAGTTCACCGCCCAGCGCGAGGGGCGTGAGTTCGACCGCATGGTCGACTACGACGACACAGCCAGCGAGAACATCACCGGCTTCGAGCCGGCCGGGTACGCCAACCAGGACTCGGGCCGGGCCGTCGAGATGGTGGAGTGGGACACGCAGTACGAAGCCGTGCTGAACGAGCTCGACCCGGCCGCCCAGCAGCAGCTCTGGCTGGAATTCGGCAACGTCGTCTTCGACAACGTGGCGCACATCCCGCTACTCCGGACCTACGACGAGATCGTCGTGAACCCGGAAGTGGTCTGCGGGTACACCTTCCCGGGAGCCAACATGAGCGCTCCTTACAGCTTCGTCGAGTACATCACGGCCTGCTGAGCATCCCAACCGAAGGCAGCGTCACACACCTCCCTTGTGACGCTGCCTTCATTCACATCGCCCCATGGAGGTGATCACATTGCCGTCGGAACAGCCGGACTGGCGACGGAGCCTCCGCAAGATGCCCGCCCCGCTCCTCGAGGAGCCGGTCGCAATTAACACCGAGTTCGTCGCCCACAGCCGAGTGGAGGGGCGGCTCGATGCGGTCCAACTCCAGTTCCAGACCGTCGGTGATCGTCACTATCTGTACGCCGGCCACATCTGGTCCTACGGGGTGTCCATCCTCGACGTCACCAACCCGGCGGATCCCCAGGTCGCCGCCTTCATCGAGAGCCCCAACGAGAGCACCAAACACACCAAGGTGCAGGTGGCCGACGGGATCGCCATGCTCGGATGCGAGGCGCCCATGTTCGACCCCCGGCCTGACCCCACCAAGGCCGACCTCGGGGTCCGGTTCTTCGACGTCAGGGACCCGACCGATCCCAGGGAATTGTCGTTCTGGGCTTCGGACCGTCCCGGCTTCGGCGTGCACAGGTCGTGGTGGAACGGGGGCAAGTACGCCTTTCTCTCCCATGGCGTGGCGGCCGACGGCTTCATGTACGCCGGCCGACCCGATCGCACCCGGATCATGACCACGCTCGACATCTCCGATCCGGAGAACCCGAAGCGGGTGTCCGACTTCTGGCTGCCGGTCCAGCTCGGGGAAGGCCGTCAGCCTGGCCCCGGAGAGACGTTCGGAGTGCACGAGCCGGTCATCGACGGCGACCGTGCCTATATCGCCTACGCCGACGGGGGCTTCGCCATCGCCGACATCTCCGATATCGAGAACCAGAAGCTGGTCACACACCAATGGATATTCCCCGAGCTGACTGACGGTCAGACGCATACCTGTGTCCCCTTCCCCGAGCGCGACCTGCTGGTGGTCTCCGACGAGGCGATGGCGGCGTTCGGTCTGGAAGGTGAGAAGAACATCATGATGTGGGACATCGCCGACGAGACCGACCCGCAGCTCCTGTCCACGTTCCCGATCCCCACACCCGCCGAGGAGGAGCCCTATCCGACCTATTTCCACAAAGGCGAGAGGTTTGGGCCCCACGGCACCCATGACAACCACCAGGGGAAGGCCCGGATCGTCGACAAGGTCTACAACGCCTACATGAACGCCGGCCTCAGGGTGTGGGATGTGTCTGATCCGCGCCACCCGGTGGAGACCGCATCGTTCGTTCCCGCCGACCCGACCGAAAGGGTCGACCCCCGGCCCTACAACCGCATCGCCGACCCGTTGCGAGGTGGCACCTTCAAGTCATGTGTCCAGGACGTGGTGGTCGACCCGCGCGGATACATCTATCTGAGCGGGTACAACGACGGGATATGGATAGTCAGGGAGACATGACCTCCTCCCCCACCGATCAGGCGCGGGTGGCTCTGGTCACCGGGGCGCGTCGTGGGATCGGGCGGGCAGTGGCGGAGAGGTTCTTGGCCGAGGGTTGGCATGTCGCGCTGAACGACATCGAGGCCACCGAACTGGCGAACACGGTCGCGGTGCTCGCCGATCCGACCGGCCGGGTGACCACCCATCCGGGCGATGTGGGTGATGCCGACGCCGCGGTGTCACTGGTCAATGACGTCGTAGCCAGTCATGGACGGCTCGATGCCCTGGTCAACAACGCCGCCACCATTCGGTTCGCCCCTTTTCTCGACTACACGGAGACGGATCTGACTGCCTCGCTCCTGACCAACGCGGCCGGCGCCTTCTTCTGCACCCAAGCTGCGGCCAGACACTGGATAGATACCGCCGAGCCGGGCTCAGTCGTGATGGTCTCCTCGGTGTCGGCCCATCAGGCCCGGCCCGGCCACGCCGCCTACGGAGCGAGCAAGGCTGCGATGGAGATGTTCGCCAAAGTTGCTGCTCTCGAACTGGCGGAGCACGACATCCGGGTCAACTGCGTGGCCCCGGGCGGTCCGATCCTCACCGAGTTCGTTGCTCCGCTCGCCGCCCGACCCGGGTTCGAGGAGCGGGTTCGAGCCAGTGTTCCCCTGGGTCGCACCGGACGCCCTCAGGAGGTGGCCGATGTCGTCTTCTACCTGGTCTCGGAGCAGGCGTCTTACGTCACCGGGGCCACGATCGTCGTCGATGGAGGTGTCTCCATCGGACGTCCATGACCCAGCAGGTCATCGGTTGAACCGTCCGATTTCGATGTTTGACCGCAAACTTGATAAATGATATTTTCGCACAGATGGCGCAGACCGGTCGACGCGCCGTCCACCAGGAGAAGGAAATGACGCACGGTCTCAGAAGCGAAGACGTGATCGCCCATGGCTGAGAAGCAGCCGGAGTGGAAGTCCTGGATCAGACGCCGGGCGGCGACGCCACTCGAAGAGCCGGTCGCCACCAACGTCGACATCATCGGATTCTCCGACCTGGGCGGCCGGGTAGATGGTCAGCAGCTGCAGTTCCAGACCGTCGGCGACCACCACTACCTCTATGTGGGCCACCCCTGGTCGGGGGGCATCACCGTCCTCGACGTGACCTCCCCTGCCGATCCTCAGGTGGCCACTTTCATTCCCACACCGAACGAGCACACCTGGCATATCAAGCATCAGGTGGCCGACAACATCCTCATGGCCGCCTGCGAGTTGGCCTTCTTCAAGCCCGGGGCCGAAGCGGCCCAGGCCGAGCGCGGGGTGCGGTTCTTCGATGTGTCCGACCCCGCCTCGCCGAGGTTGCTCTCGCATTGGCGGGGTGAGGATCCCACCGACTACGGCGTCCATCGCAGCTGGTGGAACGGCGGCCGCTACGCCTACCTGTCCAACATGATCGACGCCCCGGGTGTGTCCTATCACTGGCGCACCGGCCGAACGAGGGTGATGACCATTCTCGACGTGTCCGACCCGGAAGGCCCGAAACGGGTGTCCGACTTCTGGCACCCGGTCCAACTGGGCGAAGATCCGCCGGCGCTACCCGACGAGACGTTCGGGGTCCACTTCCCCCTGGTCCACGGTGACAGGGCCTACATCGCATACTCCGACGGGGGATTCGGCATCGTCGACGTCTCCGACCCCGAGGAGGCGAGGCTGATAAGCCACGTGCGAACCTTCCCCGAGCTGACCGATGGGCAGACCCACACCTGTGTCCCCCTTCCTGACCGCGGCATCCTCGTCGTCTGTGAGGAGCCGATGGCCAACTACGGCCTCGAGGGCCCGAAGAACATCCGGCTGTGGGACATCAGCGATGAGTCGGAGCCAACAGCCATCTCTACCCTGCCCATCCCTGAGCCCACCGAGGCAGAGCCCTATCAGAGCTACTTCCACAAGGGGGAGCGGTTCGGGCCGCACAACATGCACGAGAACCACCAAGGGACGAAACAGATCTCGGACAAGGTGTACAACGCCTACTTCAACGCGGGTCTGAGGGTCTTCGACATCTCCGATCCGGGAAGACCTGTGGAAACCGCCTCATTCGTCCCACCCACACCCAAGACCATCGTCGACCCGAGACCGTTCATGAGGATCTTCGACGTGGTCCACGGCGGTGTCCGTGACGCCTGCAGCCAGGACACCCTGGTCGACCCGCGCGGGTACGTCTATCTGAGCGGGCTGAACGACGGCATTTGGATCCTCGAGGAGAGCACGACTGGAGAGCCGGGAACCAGATGACCTCACTGGCGGCTGACCCCTCGAACGGCCACGGCCTATCGCTCCATGGAGCATCGGTGAAGAGGATCGAAGACGAGGAGTTGATCGCCGGCCGAGGCGCCTACGTCGCCGATCTGGTCACCGAGGAAACCCTCCACTGCGCGTTCGTCCGCTCCCCTGTCGCCCACGGGACGTTCGACGCTCCCGATCTCGACGACGCACTGGAAATGCCCGGCGTGGTGGCGGCCTATCGCAACGACACCCTCGGCCTCCCCGACCTGCCCTCCACCCCGGGCAGAGGCGCACCGGAGGCGGAAGGGATGGGCCAGCCCGCCCTGGCCCGGGACCGGGTCCGCCACGTCGGCGACCCGGTGGCGGTGGTCGTTGCTCGAAGCCAGCGGGAAGCAGTGGACGCCGCCGACACGATCTGGGTCGACTTCGAGCCCCTGCCGGTGGTGACCGACATCTCCGGAGCCCTGTCAGACCAGACGCTTCTCTTCCCTGAGGTTGGGACCAACCTGGTCCATCAGGCGACCGTTGGCTCCTCGGAACCTCCACCCGACACCGAAGCCACGGTCGAGATCGTCGTGGAGATCCCCCGGGTGTCCCCGGTGACCATCGAGCCGCTGGCGATCCTGGCCCGCCCTTATCTCGAGGGTCTCGAAGTGTGGTGCGGTCACCAGGCGCCGGCCCGAATCCCGAACCTCATTGGCTCGCTGCTCGGCCTCGACCCCCGAGCGATCAGAGCCAGGGTCCCCCACGTGGGTGGGGCTTTCGGGACGAAGGGCCAGTTCTACGTCGAGTACCCGGTCGTCTGCGCCATCGCCCGGGATCTCGGCCAGCCGGTTGCCTGGATCCAGCGACGAGGAGAGCAGCTGTTGTCAGGCACCCACGGGCGGGGTCAGACGATCAAGGTGAGGCTTGGAGGGGACCGGGACGGAAAGATCAGGTCGGCCCGAATCGATATCACAGGTGAGGTCGGCGCCTATCCGCTGACCGGGTCGAGGATCCCCTTCTTCACCCAGCTGGTGGCCCAGGGCGCCTACGACATCGACCACGTCGTGGTGAATGCAACGGCTGTGGTCACAAACAAGGCGCCGACCGGCCCTTACCGGGGAGCAGGCCGGCCCGAAGGTGCGATCGCCATCGAGCGGGCCGTCGACGCCTTCGCTGCCGAGATCGGGATGAAGCCCGAGGAAGTGCGGCGGGCCAACTTCGTGACGAGCTCGCAGATGCCCTTCACCACGCATACCGGGGCGGTCTACGACTCCGGGGAATATCGAGAGGCGCTGGATCTGGCCGTCGAGACCGTCGACATCGAGAGGTGGCGGTCCGAGCAGGAGCGACGCCGTCGGGAGGGTGGCCGGCCGATCGGCATCGGTATCGGGTCGTTCATCGAGCGAGCCGGCGGTGGCGGCGAATATGGAAAGGTGGAGCTGTTGCCCGACGGCAAGATCACCGTCCGCACTGGCTCCATGTCTGCCGGTCAGGGCCATCGGACCGTCTGGGCCCAGGTGGCCGCCGGTGTCTTTGACGTTCCGCTCGACCGGGTCGCCTTCTACTCGGGTGACACCCACGAGGTATCTGGCGGGATCGGCAGCTTCGGCAGCAGGTCGGCGCAGCTTGGGGCGTCGGCCGTGTTCCGGACCGCGAGTGAAGTCGTCTTCCTGGCCCGGAAGGTCGCAGCCGAGATGTTGGAGGCGGCCGACGCCGACCTGGAACTGGTCGACGGACAGTTCCGCGTGGTTGGATCGCCCGGCTCGGAGACTTCGCTCGCCGCGGTGGCAGCCCACGCCGCCGAGCTCGACATCGAGCTCTCCGCCGAGGAGATGTTCGACCCGGAGTCGATGACCTTCCCCTACGGCACCTACATCGCTGTGATCGAGGTCGATCCAGAAACCGGCCACATCAACCTGCTCAGCCTCGTCGCCGTCGACGACTGCGGGAACATCCTGAACCCGATGATCGTCGAAGGCCAGCTCCATGGCTCGATCATGCAGGGCCTCGGGACCGTTTTCCTCGAGGAGTTCGTGTACGACGAGGACGGTCAGCCGCTCACCTCGAACTTGATGACCTATCTCATTCCCACCGCCACCCAGCCGATGCCACTCGTGTCGCGGCGAATCGTGCACCCGTCACCGACCAACCCGCTCGGCGTCAAGGGCACCGGCGAGGCCGGGTGCATCGGCGTCCCGCCCGCCGTCCTCAATGCGATCCACGACGCCCTACGCCCCGTCGGCGTCATGTCCATCGACCTCCCCTTGACGCCTCCCCGTGTGTGGCAGGCGATCGAAGACGCTCGGAGTGCCCATGCCGGTGTATGACGTCCACGCCCACATCGTCCCCACCGAGCTGATGGACTTCTTGAGAGCCGAAGGGCCATCGCTCGGGCTGGAGCTGTTCCCGACCGACGACGGCAGGGAGAAGCTCCGGGTGGCCGGCCGTCAGGAGCTGGGACCGTTCCCGCAGAACCTGTTCGACCTGGACGCCAGGTTCGCCGCCATGGACGAAGGCGGGGTCGACGTCCAACTCGTCGGCCATCGCACCGAGTTCAGCGCTTACGCCCTTCCCGGCGACCAAGGCGCCCGGTACTCCAGAGCCTTCAACGGGATCCTGGCCGACCTGGTCTCGCTTCACCCAACCCGGATGATCGGGTTGGGGACCGTCCCCCTCCAGGACCCGCCCCGTGCGGCGGAGGAGCTGGCCTACCTGGTCCAGGAACTGGGCATGGCCGGTGTCGAGATCGCCACCCACGTCGATGGCATTCCGATCGACCAGGCAGGTCTCGACCCGTTCTGGGAGACGGCTAACGAGCTGCGCTGCCTGGTCCTGTTCCATCCCAACGACCCGCTCCGTGGCCTCGACCTGGGCCGCTACTTCATGGACAACATCGTGGGCAGACCAGCGGAGTCCACCGTCGCCATCGGCTACCTGCTGTTGAGCGGTGTCTTCGAGCGCTACCCGGACCTCGTGCTGTGCATGGTGCACGGCGGGGGGTACATGCCCTATCAGATCGGACGCTGGGACAAGGGTTACAAGATGGTGCCCCATCTGGTCGGCGCCAACCTCAGCAAGCCGCCGCTGGAGTACGTCAGAAAGCTCTACTTCGACAGCCTGGTCCACATACCGGAGACGATGTCGTACCTGCTCGAGCTGGTCGGGCCCACCCAGGTAGTGGTCGGGACCGACTACCCCTACGAGATGGCGGAACGGGCCCCGGTGGCCTTCGTCGACTCGATCCCCGGGCTCAGGAGCGAGGATCGGGCTGCGATCCTCGAAGGGAACGTGACCAGGATCCTGGAGGGAATCCGCCGATGAGCTCTGTGACCGACGCCCGGCACATGCAGGTGATCGGGCATCTCGATCTCGACGGCAAGGGCGACGGCATGCATGTCAACGTGGTCGACGGGATCGCCTACTTGGGTCATATGGGATACAACGATCTCGGCACCTCGATCATCGATGTCTCCACCCCAACCCGACCCACGCTGATCACCCAGATTCCCCGCCCCGCCGGCACCCACAGCCACAAGGTCCAGGTGATCGGCGACATCCTCCTCGTCAACCACGAGCGAAACCGGTTCGAGTCCAGCTCTCCCGAGGCCTGGAGCGCCGGCATGGCGATCTACGACGTCTCCGACCCGTCCCGGCCCGAGCAGATCGGCTTCTATCCGACCCCCGGTACCGGTGTCCACCGAATGACCTGGTGGGAAGGCGACCACGCATACGTGGCCGGCACCGACATCGGCTTCCTGGGCCGAATTCTCCACATCGTCGACCTGAGCGACCCCACTCAGCCGACCGCAGTCGGGAAATGGTGGTATCCGGGCCAGCACCAGGCCGGCGGGGAGACGCCCGACTGGAACCACCATTCAGAGCCGGGACCGGGCGACGAAGGAAGGCAATACGCCCTCCATCACGCCCTCCCCTATGGCGACCGGGCTTATGCGGGCTACTGGGACGGCGGGTTGGTCATCCTCGACATAGCCGATCCGGCCAACCCGAAGATGATCAGCCGGTTGGAGTTCGGTGAGGAGAGCCGAAACACGCACACCGCCCAGCGGCTTCCGGGGAGAGACATCGTGGTGGTCACCGACGAGCAGCTGACCCGCTGGATCGGGGTGCAGCGTCATGTCTGGGTGGTCGACGTCGCCGACGAGGTCAACCCCCGAGTTGTGTGCCGGTTCCCGGTGCCGCCGGGAGCCCGTCATGCCGAGGGCATCCGGTGGGGGCCGCACAACCTCCACGAAATGCGGCCGGGCGCGTTCACCGACCCCAACCTGGTCTTTCTCACCTACTTCGCCGGCGGGCTGCGGGTCTACGACCTGAGCGACCCGGCCCAGCCGGTCGAGGTGGCACATCTGGTCCCGCCCGCTCCGTCGGGGCGGGACTCGATTCAGTTCAATGACGTGACCGTTAGCGCAGACGGGTTGGTCTACGTGACCGACCGGCACGGCGACGGGCTCTACATCGTGGAGGCCGACCTGTGACCGTTGACCGGAGAGATGGAGTGAGATGGCTCGCTACATCCTGATCTACAGCGTGCGCGGGCTGCTCACACTGTTCGCCGTCTCGCTGCTGGTCTTTTCCCTCTCCCGTCTTACCGGGGACCCGATGGACGTCCTGGCCCCCGTCGACATCAGTCGGGAAGACGAGGCGGCTCTCCGGGCCAAGTGGGGTCTCGACCAGCCAGTAACGAACCAATACCTGTCCTTCGTTGCAAACGCATCACACGGAGACTTCGGGCCGTCCTTCAAGTACCCCACCGAGTCGGCCGCCGAGGTGATCCTCGAACGGCTTCCTGCGTCGATCAAGCTCGGCGTCGTGGCCACCGTGGTCACCTTGCTGATCGGTGTCCCCCTCGGAATCCTCTCCGCCGTGAAGCGGGGATCGATGGCGGATCGGGTGGCCAAGGGGTTCGCTCTCTTCGGCCAGTCCGTGCCCGAGTTCTGGCTCGCCATCATCCTCATCTGGTTCGTGGCGGTTCGATGGAACGTGGTGCCGACCTCCGGTATCAATGGGTGGCAGAGCTACATCCTGCCCACCATCGTCATCTCGATCTTCGGGATCGCCGCACTGCTCCGCCTCTTCCGGTCCGCCATGCTGGAGACGCTGGGGAGCGAGTACGTCAAGCTGGCCCGTCTCAAGGGGATCTCCGAGCTCAAGGTCGTCTGGAAGCACGCTCTCAAACCGGCCTCGATCGCGCCCCTGACTTTCTTCGGCGGCATCGCAGTGCGGATGCTCACAGGGGCGACTGTCGTCGAGATCGTGTTCGCCTGGCCCGGTGTCGGCCTGCTCGCCTATGAGGCAGCCAACGCCAGAGACTTCCCCGTGGTCCAGGCCCTCGCCCTGTTCACAGCAGCCGTGATCATCATGATGAACCTGGCCATCGACGTCGCCTACGCCTATCTCGACCCACGGGTCCGTCTCGGCCAGAAGGCGGTGGTGTGATGTCGGTCCGCAACCAGCCGACCCGAGCGGACAACGAGTCCACCTCGATGTTGGGGACGAGCTTCGACAGCGAAGGACAGGCGGTCGGCGCGCCCCGTCGACGGCTGTGGGAGCGACGATCCAACCGAGTGCCCTGGTTCTCGATATTCATCGTGCTCTTCGTTCTCGTCCTCCCCGCGTTGTTCGCCGACCTCATCACCGTTCACGACCCGCTGCGCGGTAATTTGGCCGATCGTCTCACCCCACCGTTCTGGATGGAGGGCGGAACCTGGACGTACCCCCTCGGCACCGACAAACAGGGCCGGGACATCCTGACCAGGATCATCTACGGCGCCCGGATCTCGCTGACCGTGTCCTCGGTGACCATCCTCATCGGTGCCGTCGTGGGGTCCACCCTCGGCCTCCTCGCCGGGTTCTTCGGAGGCTGGATCGACCGATTCGTCAGTTGGCTGATCGACACCTTCCTCTCCCTCCCCAACGTGCTCCTCGCCCTCGTCATCGTCGCCGCCATCGGGCCCTCCTTTGTGACCATCATCGCCATAATCGCCATCACGATCTGGGCCAGCTTCGCCCGTCAGGTCCGGGGCGAGACGCTGAGCGTCAGAGAGACGGAGTACGTGGCCCGGGCCCATGTCGCCGGCACACCGACCTGGCGCATCCTGGCCCGCCATGTCCTGCCCAACGTGGCCAACACCCTCATCGTCCTGGCCACCCTCCAGGTCGGAGTGGTGATCCTCGAGGAGTCATCTTTGAGCTTCATCGGGGCCGGAATCCCCCGCCCCAACCCGAGCTGGGGGGTGATGGTTGCCGACGGCCGCGACCAGATCCTCATCTCGTGGTGGATTTCGTTCTTCCCCGGTCTGTGCATCCTCCTCGTGGTCCT
>JALDXM010000024.1:0-11745 GCA_032155085.1 Actinomycetota bacterium
GGGGCCCTCACCGGCCCCTCCCCGATGACGCCACGAGCAGGGTCAGGCTCCGAAGGCCTGCTCGAAGGCGGCCCGAAACTCAGGCGTCGATGGTCCACTGAAGCCGCAGTAATTGACGTTCCCGTCGTAAGCGGTGATCAGGTACTGGGCACCGACCTCAAAGGGGAACCCGGCAATCAAGGCTTCCATGCCTGACGGGGCGTGAAGCACCACCTGTCCGGCATCGCCACCCTTGAACCACTCGTCAACGTCGAGGGTGATCGTCTCACCTTCAACCGAAGTGACCGTGCCCTCGAAGGCGATCGGAGCCCTGGCCAGCTCTTCGACGCTGAACATGATGCACATCGCCATCGGGTCGTCACCAGCTGCATTCAGCTCGAGCGGAGGGACAGAGGCGACAGGGTCCTCGCCACCACCGGTAAAGGCGATCGCCCCGCCCACGGCTACGACGAGTGCGGCGGCAGCGGCCACGCCGACGAGCCAGCGGTTGCGCTTTGGCTCTAGGGCGGCTTCGGGTTGCTCGGTGACCGGTGTGCTCATGATTTCCTCCAGGAGGTTTTGGGACGACTCTGTCGTCAGGGGTTCTGTGCTCACCCCGGGATGCATCGGATCGAGACGGGCGAGCCGTTGGCGCAGCTTGTCGTTCATCGTCGATTCTCCTCGGCGGTTTCATCCCCTATGTGTCCGGCTCCGGAGGGATCCTGTCTGGTCAAGAGATCTGAGAGCTTTTTCCGGGCCCGGCTGAGCCGCAGACCCACCGCATTAACGGTGCTGCCCAAGACCTCGGCGATCTCACGTGGCTCGAGCTGCTCCCAGGCCCAGAGACGCAGCACCTCCTGATCCGCCGCAGGCAGGGAAGCAAGGGCAGCGGCCAGCTCCGGGTCTCCGAGGCTGTCGGCCGGATCGTCTGCAAATACCGGCCGCTCTGTCTCGAGACGCGAGACCAGCCGCAGATGTCGAGAGGCCGATCGGCGATGATTGGCCAGGGTGCGCCGGGCTACCCCATAGGACCAGGGCAGGGCTGCCTCCTCAGGCATTTCGTCGAGACGACGCCAGACGGTGAGCAAGACATCGGACAGGACGTCGGAGGCTTCATCAGCAGGGGCGCGACGGCGAAGGTAACGCTGCAAGGGGTCGTAGATGTCGGCCACGACCGCCTCGAAACGGGCGCGCCGCGCGCCTTCGGAGCTCATGGGCTACATGTGTCCGGCATAGGCCTGATTCTGTCAATCCCATACGGCGATGGGCCGTCAGGCCCATGAAGGTTTCTTCGCTTCCGGACGAAATTCCAGCTCAGCAACGCCAAATGCCAGGTTGATCGGCTCCCCCCGATCATGCCTCCCTGAGAACCAGGTGCGGTGCCACCACCCCGCACCTGGTTTTCTGCTTTCTAGACGAGACCTGTCGTGGCCAGATAAGGGGTCAGCACCTCGACGTCCTCGGAGCTGAAAGCCTCGACCAGCCTCTCCTTCGCGTCTGCGGTGCAAATGGCGATCACCGAGGGTCCCGCACCCGATCGGGCCGCATGCAGGGCCCCGGCTCCCTTCGCCACATCGATCAACCCAGCCACCTCCGGCGAAATCCCGTCACGAGCCCGCTCGTGGATCTCATCACCATGTGCCGCACCGAGAAGCGCCGGATCCCCCGTGATGAGGCCGGCGGTTAGGGCTGATACACGTGAAAGGCTTCGCAGCACACGGTCATGAGGATGCGCCGGTTCGATGACACTCCGGGCATGCTCTGTCGGGAGATTGTGGGAGGGAACACCTATGACGACCTGGAGCGCCGGGTAAATGGGCAGTCGGAGCGGCAGTCCCTCGGCCGGCACGAGGGCAAGCCCACCGTAAACGGCGGCGGCGACGTTGTCTGCGTGGCCTTCCAATTCGACCGCCTGCCGGTACACCCGATCGGGGCTCGCCTCTTCACCCATCAGCCGCAGGGCGGCGGCGATGCCGGCCACGGCGGCCGCGGCGGACGAGCCGAGACCTTTGCCGATCGGAATCTCGGCATCGACCTGGATCGATAGCGGGAAGCCGTCACCGACCACCCGGCGGGAGGCGCTCATGACGAGGTCACCCTCACCGGGACCTGGCTGATACCGCCCTATGTGCTCGATGCTCCACTCGTCGGCCCGGCTTGCCTTCACCGCACACCGGATCTCGAGGGCCAGCGCCAAGCAGTCGAATCCAGGTCCGAGATTGGCCGAGGTGGCGGGGGCAGAGGCCAATGCAGAGTGAAGGTCCTGGCTCACGCTCGCAGGTTATTCAGGGTTAGCGTGCCCAAAAGTGGGCGACATCTTCGATTTCGAGAATCTCCTGCCCGAGCTCATCGTCGGTCTGGGCCTCGCCCTCATCGTCGGGAACGGGCTCGCCTGGTGGCGGCACCGGCAGGGCCGTGTCCCGCAGGGCGTCGAAAACCCGCAATACCGTGCCGGCCGGGTCGTGTTTCTCGTCGTTGTCGGCGTGCTGATGACGGCCTGGGGGGCCGTCTCGCTCCTGACCTAGCATCGATGTCATGGCATCTGGCGGGGGAACCCGGGCGATCATCGCGGCCATGCTGGCCAATGCCGGCATCGCATTGGCGAAGTTTGTCGCCTATCTGGTGACCGGCTCAGCCTCGATGCTCGCCGAGTCGATCCACTCGGTGGCCGACACGTCCAATCAGGGGTTGCTGCTCCTGGGTGGGAGGCGCGCCAAGCGGGTCGCAGACGACCGACACCAGTTCGGATACGGGAGAGAGCGCTATTTCTGGGCGTTTGTGGTCGCCATGGTGCTTTTCACGCTCGGCGGCCTGTACTCGATCTATGAGGGGGTCACCAAGATCCTCCACCCCCACGAGCTGACTTCGATTGGATGGGCGATAGGCGTCCTCCTGGTCGCCATGGTCCTCGAGGCATTCAGTTTCCGGACCGCGATCCAGGAGTCGCGGAAGGTGAAAGGTGAACGCGGGTGGTGGCAATTCGTCCGCAGCTCCCGCTCTCCCGAGCTCCCCGTCGTCTTGCTCGAGGATGCGGGGGCGCTAATCGGGCTCGTTTTCGCCCTGACCGGAGTGGGGCTGGCAGCGGTCACTGGCAACGAGATCTGGGATGCGGTGGGGACGCTCTGCATCGGAGGCCTGCTGATCGTGATCGCCGGCTTCCTCACCGTCGAGATGAAGTCCTTGCTGATCGGAGAAGCGGCCACCGAGATCCACGTCGATGCGATCCGCAAGGCGGTCGAGGAATGCCCGGAGGTCGTGCGCGTGATCGATCTGAGGACACAGCACATCGGGCCAGAGGAGTTGCTGGTGGCCGGGAAGCTCGAATTCTCCCCGAGTCTGAGTACGAGTGGCTTGGCCGCCGCAATCGACATGGCCGAGACGGCGATTCGGCAGACCGTCCCCCTCGCCGCCCGCATCTACCTCGAGCCGGATGTGTGGAGAGAAGATCACATTCCCACCCCGGACGGACCCGTGGCCGGAGCCGAGCATTGAGCCCCTCCTTCTGGTGGTGAGTCCTGTTGAGCACCAAGACTCCGAATTGTCCAGTATCAGTGAATTCCGGGGATCAGCGCATACCGGCGCGTTAAGTATTCGTGTACTGTCGCAGCCGCACCCCGGGCATCTGCCAATGGCAGGCCTGGGACCAGGCGAGACCGTCTACTGACGAGGAGGAGAACGTGAGCAGACGCGCAAGGACTCTGGCGTTGGTGACCGTGATGGCTCTCGTGGTCGCAGCCTGTGCCGGCGACGCCGAGACCACCACGACCGCCGGGGAAGAGGCCACGACCACCGCAGAGCCCGGGACCACCGCCGCACCAGACACCACGGCTGCACCGAGCACAACGGCGGAGGGATCCGGCGATCCGATTGTCGTCGGCGGGACGCTGGCACTCACGGGTGCGTTCGCTCCCACCGGGGCGATCCACCGGATCGCCGGTGACATGTTCGTCGACCGGCTCAACGAAGCCGGTGGCTTGCTAGGCCGGCAGGTCGAGTGGAACCTGCTCGACGACGAGTCGGACACCGCCAACATCGCCCCGCTCTACGAGCAGTTGATCAGCCAGGACCAGGTCGACCTGATCATGGGGCCCTACGCCACGCCCAACATCCTGGCCGCCATGCCCGTTGCTGAGCGCTACGGATACACCCTCCCTCAACACACCGCTGTGTTGGCGCCGCTGATGTCCTACGCCTGCCAGTTCCCGGGATGGTCGATCGGACCCGAGCCGAACTCGTTCATCCCCAATCAGATCGCCGACGCCCTCGACAGCCTGGGCGGCGCGGTCAGCACGGTGGCCCTTCTCACCAACGAGTCGGGCTCGACGGCGTTCGTCAGCTACGGCAGCCCCGACGACCCCGAGGACCCCTCGACCCTGACCGTCCTCCCCGAACGCGGCTACGAGGTAGTCGCTGACATCCCGTATCCCCCCGGGACCGAGGATTGGGGCTCCATCGCAGCAGAAGTCCAGAACGCCAATGCCGACCTGGTCCTGATGAACGGGCTGGGGGTCGAGGCCAACGGGCTGATTGATGCGATGCAGCAGCTCGACTACGCCCCGCCGATGATGTTCGCCCTGTTCCCGGCGCCTGGCCCGCTGCTCGGGCTGGGCGACGCGGCCCAGGGTGTTCTCTCGGTCTCGATCTTCGAGCCCAACCCACCGATCCTCGAGCAGATGGACCCCGAGGTGACCGAGATCGTCAACGAGTTCGCCGAGCGCGCCGCCGCCGAGGAGATTCCCTACACGGTCTTCGAGACGCAGGCAGCCGCTTCATGGAACGCTTGGGAGATCCTGGTCCAGGGTGTTGAAGGGGCCGGCAACACGGAAGGCCAGGCGATCTGTGACTCGCTCCACTCCACGGGCGCCGACCTGACCTTCAGCGGAGAGGTCGTCTTCGACCCCGCGGTGAACAACTTCTGGGACACCACCGAAGGCCTGAAGCAGATCCAGGGGAGCGACTGGGTGATGGTCTGGCCCGAGGACATCGCGGCCGGGACCTTGGCCGGGCCTACCGGCTGAGCACAGGCGAAGACACAGCCCCGGGTCTCCCCCGAGAGAGGCCCGGGGCTACCGTCCGCGGTCGAAGTCTCCAGATGGGATCCTGGTGTTGAGCCCCTGTTGATCGAGCTGCAGGCCACTGTATCCGGCGCCCTCACCGGGAGCCTGTTCGCCCTCATGGCGCTGGGGCTCTCCCTCACCTGGGGATTTCTCAAGGTGATCAACCTGGCTCATTTCGCCATGATCCTCCTCGGGGGCTATCTGACGTTCGAGCTGGCGACCGCCACCGGACTGGGACCCATAGCGACGATCGTGATCACGGCCCCGCTCATGTTCATCGTCGGGGCGCTGATCCAGCTGGGATACGAGCGGTTCGATGTATCCGAGCTCAACTCACTCCTCATCAGCTACGGGCTTCTGATCATCACTATCCAGGTCGTCACCAACATCTGGACGGCCGACTTCCAGCGGCTGCCGACCGACATCAACCCCTATTCGGCCGAGTCGATAGCTGTTGGATCCCTCCGGTTCCCCGTGCCGACGCTGCTGGCCGCCGGATTCGCCGTGGTACTCGTCGTGGTGGCAGCCCTGGTGCTCGGGCGAACCTATGCCGGGAGGGCGCTGCAGGCATTCGGCCAGGACCGGCAGATCGCGTCTGCTTTCGGTATCGACCACCGCCGGCTTGGGGTCCTTCTGGCGGGAGCAGCGGGCGCCAGCGCGGCCATTGCCGGAATGCTCTTCCCGATTGGCGGGACCCTGACTCCGGACTTGCCGTTCGAGTGGATTGGTCTCGTGTTCGCCATCGTGATCCTCGGTGGCATCGGAAATGTCACGGGCACCCTCTATGCCGGCCTTCTGGTTGGCGCCATATCGGGCCTGGTCGCGGTGGTCTGGACCCCTTCGACCTCGCCATTCGTCATGTTCTCCCTCGTCGTCCTCGCCTTGGTCTTCCGCCCCAAGGGCCTGTTCCCCCAGAAGGGAGGCTGAGTGCGCCACAGAGGCTGGTTCGCCCTGGTCGGGATCGCTGTGCTCATCGTGGCGCTGCCGGCCGTCCGGCAGGCCACCGACTTTCCACTGTTCTACCTGGTATTCCTCGCCGCCATCCTGTTCTGGACCGCCCAAGCCACCAGTTGGAACATCCTGTCCGGCTACAGCGGCTACTTCAGCTTCGGCCAGGGGGCGTTCTTCGGAGTCGGGGTCTACACGATGGCTGTCCTCTTCGGCCGGCAAGGGATGAGTTGGCTGGTAGGGGTGATCGCTGCGGGGATCGCCTCGATGCTGCTCGGGCTGGCGATCGGGACCATCGCCTTTCGGCTCAGGTCGCTGCGAGGAGAGATCTTTGCCCTCCTGACGCTGGCGGTCCCCTTCATCCTGGCGTCGGTTGCCCGACTCTCGAAGGCGATCGATGGTGGACAGGGCATCGTTGTCCCCGTACCTGAGGCGCCGGCGTTCCTGAGCCAGTTCCAGGACTTCATCTTCGTCGTGAGCGGGATCGTGGCCCTCTTCGCCCTGGTCGTGGCCTATGTCATGCAGCGCACGCGATACGGCTGGGCCCTGTTCAGCATCCGTGACGACGAGGACGTGGCGGAGGGGCTGGGTATTCCCACCTTCTTCCACAAGATGATCGCCATTGGGGCGAACGGGCTCATCGCAGGGATGTCTGGTGCGGTCGCCGCCCTGCAACTCGGATTCGTCAGCGTTGAAGGCACCTTCAACCTCGACGTGCCCCTCTTCGTCATCGTGATGAGCGTGCTCGGGGGCCGTGGTCACTGGGCCGGGCCAATGGTGGGCGCGATCTACATCTACACCCTGCAGAACCGGCTGGCTTCCGGCGGCTTCGAGGGCTGGAGCCTGATCGTCCTCGGAGTGATCCTGATCCTCGTGATGCTTCTCGCTCCGCAGGGTCTGATGGCCGGATTCCGCCGCCGGCCCTGGCTCTCCGCCGGTGTGTTCGTTGTCGCATTCGCCGCGGCCTGGCTGCTCGGCCTCACCACAGACCCGGTCACCTGGCTCGCTGCCTCCCTGGCGGCCACGGCGGTGATCGCCTTCCTCCCCGAAGCCAAGACGACGATCACACCGCCTACCGACGTCGAATACGGAGAGCCCGAGGAGCATCACACCCCCGTTGCCGATGAGCCGGCCGAAGAACCAGACAAGAAGGGGGCGCCGCCGCTCCTGGTCGCTTCGGACATCACGAAGACCTTCGGTGGGATACGAGCACTTCGCGGGGTGTCGATGACCGTCGACGAAGGAGAGCTCGTGGGCTTGGTCGGGCCCAACGGGTCGGGCAAGACCACCCTGGTCAACCTGATGTCGGGTGCCTTCTCACCGACCTCCGGCACCATCTCGCTGAATGGGACGGAAACATCAGGGTCCAGGCCCCATCGGATCGCCCATCTCGGAATCGCCCGCACCTATCAGATCCCGAGGCCGTTCACCTCCCTGACCGTACGTGACAACGTGGCGATGGCGATCATGTTCGGCCGCGAGCCGCTCGGCCTCGACGCCTCGCGACAGGCAGCAGGCGAGTACCTGGGTCTCGTCGGGCTCGAGGGTCGGGCCGAGGCCTACCCGGGAGAGATCAACCTTCACGAGCGTCAGCTCCTGGAGATGGCCCGGGCGACAGCAACCCGACCCTCTCTGCTGCTTCTCGACGAGGCCTTGGCCGGCCTCAATCCGGTCGAGATCGACAATGCAGTCGAGGTAGTGCGGCGCATCCAGCGAGCAGGGGTCAGCATCGTCCTCGTCGAGCACCTGCTTCGGGTGGTGAACCAGCTCGCCACGAGAATCGTGGTTCTCGATCAGGGACAGGTTCTGGCCGAGGGAGCTCCGGCTTTGGTGATGAGAGACCCAGCCGTGGTGAAGGCTTATCTGGGAAGGCAGGCAGATGCTTCGGGTTGACGATCTCGACGTCTTCTACGGCGACGCCCAGGCCCTGTGGGGTGTCTCGATATCCGTCGGCACCGGTGAGGTGGTCTCGATCGTCGGGTCGAACGGAGCCGGGAAGTCGACCCTGGTCAACGCGATCATGGGGATCCTTCGGCCCCGCCGGGGCACGATCGTGCTCGACGACAACGACATCACCCACATCCCCGGATACCGGGTCTGTCGAGCCGGCGTTGCGATCGTTCCTGAGGGCCGGCGTCTGTTCCCGTCGTTGAGCGTCGCCGACAATCTCGACCTCGGAGCCTTCAACGGCGTGGCCCGTGAGCATTACACCCAATCGCTGGACTGGGTCCATGCACTCTTCCCCAGGCTGGCTGAGCGGCGGTCCCAGGCGGCGGGGAGTCTCAGTGGTGGGGAGCAGCAGATGTTGGCCATCGGCCGGGCCCTCATGGCCCGACCCCACCTGCTCCTCATGGACGAGCCGTCCCTGGGCCTGGCCCCGGTCATGGTGGACGAGGTCTTCGACGTCATCCAGACCGTGCGTGATGAAGGCGTCGGCGTCCTCCTCGTCGAGCAGAACGCCCAGATGGCATTGGATGTGTCGTCGCGCGCATATCTCCTCGCCGAAGGAAGGGTGATCATGGAAGGGGCTGCCCGAGACCTGGCCGACAGCCCCGAGATCCGAAGCACGGTCCTCGGGTTGTAGCCGGTGGCCAGGCAGTCGTGGTCTCCTAGTCGGCCCGACCTGTGACAATCGGGAGGATGAGCATCCGCGCCATCCCCCTCACCACCATCGACGGGGACACCACGACCCTGGGCGAGTACGCCGACCAGGTTCTGCTGATCGTCAATGTCGCCTCCCGCTGTGGTCTCAGCCCGCAGTACGAGCAGCTCGAGGACCTGCAGGAGACATTCGGAGATCGGGGCTTCAGCGTGCTGGGCTTCCCCAGCAACCAGTTCTTCCAGGAGTTGGGGAGCGAGGATGAGATCAAGGAATACTGCTCGACGACTTGGGGTGTCACCTTCCCGATGTTCGCTCGTGTCAGGGTCAACGGGAAAGGGCGTCACCCCCTGTATCAAGAGCTGACCAAGACCCCTGACGAAGAAGGCAAGGCAGGGAGGATCCAGTGGAACTTCGAGAAGTTTCTCGTGACCCGTGACGACCGGATACAACGCTTTCGCCCCACGACCAAACCGGATGCTCCCCAGATCGTTTCCGCCATCGAAGCAGCGCTCTCGTAGCCGGACCTGGCTCGCTCGTGCAACCGCCACGAGGTCTCGCGAGTGGTTATCACATGGACGAGGCTGAGATCTGGCTCGCCTGCAAGGACGATCTGGTTCGGTATGCGGCTGTCCTCTTAGGCCCACGTGACGCCGAAGACGTTGTGTCGACGGTCGTGGTTCGGGTCCTGAGCGCTCGCCGGCTCGGCGATCTGGACGACGCCCGTCGCTACTTGTTCAGAGCGGTTCTGAACGAGTGCCGGACCCGGGCGGTCAGACGACGGGAGGTAGACGTCTTCGTCGATCGTCCTGAGCCACCACCAGCCGACCCGCAACCCGAGGTGTTGGAAGCCGTGATGCGACTGCCGGTAGCCCAGCGTGCGGCGACGTTCCTTGTCTATTGGGCCGACCTGAGCGTCGCAGAGACCGCCCTACTCATGGGAACACGACCCGGAACGGTGAAGCGCTACCTCCACCTCGCCCGAACCAAGCTGAAAGGAGTGCTCGATGAGCGGGTCCACATCGACGGATGATCTTGACCGCCTGTTCCGACAGGCCTATCAGGACGTAGTCGATCGCACCGAGTTGCCCGGAGATGCCTTCCCGGCAGCCCCTCTCACGAGGCGACCTCAATGGCGACCCCGAGGACCGTTGGTGGCTCTGGCGGTCGCAGGGGTCGTCCTGGCAATCGGCAGCCTGGTCTTCTTCACGCAGGACCCGTATCAATTCGCCGGACCGGTAGAACGATTGGCTCTGGTCGAGCCACCCCCCGGGCTCGGGGGTGAGCCCGAAGTGATGCTCGCAATGGTGGAGGGTTTGAGCGACAGCCCACCGCCTCAATTGCCCCCAGCCGAAATGTGGATCTGGGAGGCTGCGGATGGCGTGCCGTCGCCCGTCGCCCTGTTCGAATTGGAGATCGGGGCTGACACTGGCGAGCTGTTCGGGCGAAACGAGAGTGGTCCATCACTCGTCTCGCCCGATCCAGGTGAGGTCGCCCGAGAGGTCCTTCCTGAGTTCGGCTGGCATGTGGCGAGCTGGACAACGGATGACAGATGGCGGATTGTCGTGGGCTTCGACGATGAGGAAGTTGGCAGGCTGGCCGAGGTCATCGGCGACATGGATCCCACGACAGTCGACATCGAAGACCGAGTGCTCGCTTACCAGGGCCCACAGATCCTCCGCGCGCCGGAAGGAGCCGATACCCCGTCTCTCTTCTATGACAGCCCCGCCGGACAATTCGGCGTGGTCCTGGCCCGGGGGTGGCCCGAGATGATGACGCTTGCTCGTCTCAGTGCCCCCGAATTCACTCGCCTCGAGGTCAATGGCATGCCCGCGGTCGGTGTCGTATCGACCGAGATGATCAGCGAGGGCGGTGAGGGTGAGCCGGGGCAGATCAGGACCATCCTCTGGCAGATCGACGAGAAAACTGCGGGATGGGTCCTTGGCATCGACATGTCCGAAGACTTGTTGCTCGAGGTCGCCGAGGGTGTGCGACCGGTGTCTGTCGAGGACTGGGAGGATCTCGCCAGCACCGCCACCGGAGAAGCTTTCCGGTGACCCTGGCCTACCCCTGAATGGCCCCTTGGACACGACGCGAAGTATCCTCGGGGTCCTCCGCGGGTGTAGTTCAATGGTAGAACACGAGCTTCCCAAGCTCGGGGCGAGGGTTCGATTCCCTTCACCCGCTCCCAAGATGATTCCGTGTGCAAGCAAGCACATCTACGGTGGCTGGCTGCACACGGAGCCCTACGATCGGTGCCAACATGATCTTCTCCGATCGTTCCATTAGGGAGGCCATCGATTCCGGTCTGATCCAGATCGACCCTTTCGAGCCGTCCTACGTGCAGCCCTCCTCCGTTGATCTCAGGGTGGGCGACGGATTCAGGGTCTTCGTCAACCACCGTTACAGCCAGATCGATCCCCGTGATCCGCAATCGGACCTGACCCAACTGATCGAGGTTGGCGACAACGAGCCATTCATGCTCCACCCGGGGGAATTCGTGCTCGGCTCGACGCTGGAGCGGGTCAAGCTGGGGAACGACGTGGTGGCGCGTTTGGAGGGGAAGTCGTCGCTCGGGCGGCTCGGCCTGCTGATCCACTCCACGGCCGGCTTCATCGATCCCGGCTTCGAAGGTCACATCACCCTCGAGCTCTCCAATGTTGCAACACTCCCCATCGCCATATACCCCGGGATGAAGATCGGCCAGGTCAGCTTCTATCAGATGACCACTGAGGCCGAACTTCCCTACGGCTCCCCCGAGCTCGGCTCGAAATACCAAGGCCAGACAGGGCCAACGGCGAGCCGCTCACACCGCGACTTCGAGAACTAGCGCGACTGCGTATAGTTCGATTTGAGTCCGGCTTTGCCCGACCAAGGGGGCTCGGGAGGTACAGAATCGGATTCAGGTCCCCCATGGCCCTAATTGAGTCCCCCCTCTAGAAGCTTCCCCGGCTTCACAGGGCAATGTGGGAACCCCTCCAAGCGGCAGCCTCAGGGTTGCCGCTCGTCCCAGGGAGGTCGGTCAGCCTTCTTCCAGGAATTCTGCGACGTCGTCTTGGGCGAAGAACTCCTCCGCCCGCTCCGGACTGCAGGACGTCGAGATCGATGCGACGAGGCTGCCCACCTCTACTACCTGGGTCATCGTGAGGTCCGACATCGCCC
>JALDXM010000025.1:0-11671 GCA_032155085.1 Actinomycetota bacterium
GATCAGCCGGTGGTTTTCGACGACCTCGTCCGGGGCACCGTCAGCTTCGAGGCGAGAGATATCGACGATTTCGTGATCCTCCGCAGCGACGGGACGCCCACCTATCACCTCGCCTCCACCGTCGACGACGTCGACTACGAGATCACACACGTCGCACGCGGTGAAGACCTGCTTCCCTCGACGCCGAAGCACATCGTTCTCACCCGGGCCTTGGGGGCGTCCGAGCCCGAATACTCTCATCTGCCCCTTCTCTTCGGCACGGTCGGGAAGAAGCTGTCCAAGAGACATGGGGCGACATCGTTGTCTCTGTACCGGGACGAGGGCTTTCTCCCTGATGCGGTGTTCAACTATCTGTCACTCCTCGGGTGGTCCATCGACGGCGATCGCACCATCTTCTCCCGGAGTGAGGCGGTCGCCGCTTTCGACCTGGTCGACGTCTCCCGGAACCCGGCCGTATTCGACCCCGACAAACTGGCCTGGCTCAACGGGGAGTACATCCGGGCAATGGATCCCTCTGAATTCGCCGGTATCGCCCGGCCCCGTGTCGAGGCTGCCCTGGGCCGTCCCCTCGACGAGGAGGAGTGGGCCCGTTTCCAGACTGTGGCTCCATTGGTCCAGGAGCGGACCCGTCTGCTCCCCGAAGCAGGCGGACAAGTCGTCTTCCTGTTCGAGGACTTCGAGGAGTACGAACCCACGGCCTGGGAGAAGGTGATGACCAAGGAGGCGGTGCCCGGGATCCTGTCATCAGCCCGGGAGCGGTTGGACAAGGCCGAGCCCTGGGATTCGACCGCCATCGAGGCCACCTTGCGAGGCATGCTGGAAGAACTGGGCCTGGGGGCGGCGAAAGGGCTGCAGCCTCTGCGTGTTGCGGTGACGGGGTCGTCGGTCAGCCCGCCCCTGTTCGAATCGATGGAAGCATTGGGCCGGGAGAAGACGTTGCAACGTCTGGACCGAGCGAACGCTTTGCTGGCAGGTACGGGCTAGGGACCAGTCGGCAGGTAACCTCTCCACATCCGCGAGGTCCCGTCGTCCAGAGGCCTAGGACGCCGGCCTTTCAAGCCGGAAACGCCGGTTCGAATCCGGTCGGGACTGCCACTCATCGGCGTGCTTCATCCGTGTGTGGGTTGTCCATCGGATGGCTGAGCCAGACTCCACTGGACCGGGGATGGAGCGCATTGTCAACGGTCCTTTTCCAGATGATGGTGAGCTCCTCGACGGTCAATGAATCTTGGAGTTCGGCGGTGAACTGCTCGGCGATCCTTCCGCCCTCGTAGCCCGACCTGTTGAAACGACGATCGACCGCACGCTGGATACGTCTCCGTACAGGGTTGAACATTGCAGCGACTGCAAGGGTGGATCCGGCGACGGCGATGTCATTCGGCGTGGGAAGGAGGTATGAGGTGAGAGTGACCATCCCGAAGTACACGGCGCCGAGGAAAACGACGATCAGGGTGTAGGCCAGGGTGCGGGAGATCACCTTGTCGATGGCGTAGAGGCGATACCTCGTCACGGCCAGGCCGATAGACAACCAGACGCCGCTCAACGCTGCTGCAGACGATATGTCGGCCACGTCGCCTCCGATGAGCGACTCGTTGGTGCCGATGAGGATGAAAGCCACGACGAAGAGCGCAGTGGCGAAGGCGAACCACTTCAGCTGTTCTCGCTCGACGCCTGTGGACCGGCGCCAGCGGAGGACCATAGAGACGATGGCTGGCACTGCCAGTAGAAACACTCCTACGAACAGGATTTCGAAGGCGGATCCGTCGATACCGGGAATGCCCCAGGGGTTGATCTCATAGCGGCCGCATGTCTCCGTCTGAGGGTCTACGCAGACCCGTTCGGAGAACATGGCTCCGATGATCGCGATCCCTGATAGGGCCACGGCGGCACGAGCCGTCCATCGAGACCAATTGGTGACGGCGACACCGTCTGGGAACCAGATCGGAAGCAACACCAGGAGCGTCGTCGAGATGCTTCCCCAGGCGATCGGCGCCATGATCGAGGCGACAACGGCAATCACCGGGGAGTCGTTGTCGACTGCCCACTCTTGTACGAATGGATTGGCAAGCAACAAGGTAAGGCTCAAGGCTCCGACCAAAACCACTAGGCCGATGTTGTTGTCCGGAACACGGACAGAAAGGAACACTCCGACGATGAGCCCCAAGAAAGTTGGGATCAGGATCACCGGTTGCGTGTCGAGGGCGGTGGTGATTCCGACGTAGATGAGAAAGCCCGAGACGACCGCCATAGCCAACCCCAGCACGATGCCGATCAAAGGGCGGATCCTCATGTCTGCGCCAATGGAGCGAGCATTGGGCCATCATCAGCCCGGATCGTTACGACAACGTCACGCCCTCTACAGCATGCGAGTCGTTTCTCATCGTGTTTGGTCATCGGACCCAATTATCTTGGCCTGCCGCCCTCGGGAGACCTGATGTCAGCCCAAACCATCCTCGTCTTCAACAACCTGTTCGCAATCCTGACCCTGGTCGCCGTGGTCGGGGCGATCGGCCTGCTCGTCTATCGCCTGGTCAGGGGCCCGGAGGCTGCTGGCTTGCTGGGCGACAAGGCGATCTGGCTGGCCTTCGCTGTCGCCGCAGTCAGCACCATCGGCTCCTTGATGTACTCGGAGCTGTTCCACTACATCCCCTGCCGGCTCTGCTGGTTTCAGCGCATCGCCATGTATCCGCTGGCTGTCATCCTCTTGGTAGGGGCGATCCGTCGGGAGGTCGTGGTCAAGTACTACGCCATCCCCATTGCCCTGATCGGTCTCGCCATCTCGATCTATCACAACTTCGTCCAGTTCTTCCCGAGCCTGGAGGGTGGCTCCTGTGACCCGGCGGTGCCCTGTTCGGCACGGAGCATCGAGATGTTCGGATTCATGGACCTGCCTTTTATGGCCGGCGTGGGGTTTATCCTCATCACGATCCTTCTCGCCTTCTACACGAAAGCCTCCGAATGACCGCCACCAAGAAGCCCAAGCCGGGCACAACCGAAGCCAAGAGCAAATCCACCCTGTGGTGGATCATCGGCGGGGTGGTGGGCCTTGGATTGATCGTCGCGCTCGCCATCTCGATCGCCGGCGAGGCCCCGGTCGACGAGTCGCTCGGCTATGGCGATCCGACCGTAGAGGGCGACCCGCTCCCGGTGTACGCCGCCGGGCAGGGGGACGTTGCGGTGGGTCTCACCGCCCCGACGGTCCAGGGAGCCGACTGGAACGACAACCCGGTCTCCATCGAGCCCGATGGGACGGCAAAGATCATCGTCTTCCTCGCCCACTGGTGCCCACACTGCCAGGCCGAGGTGCCTGTCGTCCAGGACTGGGTCGACGCCGGCAACCTGCCCGACGATGTCCAGCTCATCTCGGTGGCCACTTCGACCGACCGGCTGCGCCCCAATTGGCCGCCCCAGGATTGGCTGGAGGAAGAAGGCTGGACCGCCCCGGTGATCATGGACGACCAGATCGGCACCGTGGCCGGCAATTACGGCATGGCCGGGACACCGTTCTATGTGGTCCTCGACGGCGAGAACAACAACCTGGGCCGGGTTTCGGGTGAGATCGGGTCTGAGGGCCTCGACGCTTTGGTGGCCCTGGCTCAGTCCGGAGGCGAGTAGGCCCGTCAGGCCTCCAGAGACCTGATCTTCTCCAAGCGTCTCACGTGACGATCCTCGCGTGAGAATCTCGCCTCCAGGAACGTCGTAACGAGCTCTTGGGCCAGGGCTTCCCCGATCACTCTTGCCCCGAGGCTGAGCACGTTCACATCGTCATGCTCCACCATCTGGTGGGCGGTGTACGTGTCGTGGGCGATCGATGCCCTGATCCCCTGGAGCTTGTTGGCCGCCACGGCCGCACCGGCGCCTGAGCCGCAGATGAGGATCCCTCGATCGGCCCGCCCGTCGAGCACAGCTTGAGCCACAGCCGCGGCGAAATCCGGGTAATCCACCGGCTCGGCGGAATGAGTTCCGAGGTCGTAGACGGCGTGGCCCGACTCGGCGAGCCAGGTCGACAAATGCTCCTTGAGGGGATATCCGGCGTGATCGGCGCCGAGTGCGATTCTCATCTCCGGCGGCAGGCTAGCCACGCGCAGGGCCGTCCCCCTACATGGGGTTGGCCCCACACCTCACTACATTCGCCTGAATGTCCAAGCTCGTGGTCGAGGGCGGAGCGCGTCTCCAGGGCACCGTCGGCGTGATGGGGGCCAAGAACGCGGTCCTCAAGGAAATGGTGTCAGCCCTGCTGGCTCCGGGCCGGCACCGCCTCACCAACGTGCCCGACATCCTCGATGTCTCCTTGATGTGCGAGGTGCTGGAGCACATCGGCTGCAGGGTGGAGCAGGGAGACCACGAGCTGTGGCTGGTGGTCCCTGATCAACTCCTTCCCGAAGCCCCGATCGAGCTGGTGCGCCGGATGCGCGCCTCGATCGTCGTCCTCGGGCCGCTCCTGGCGAGATGTAGTGAGGCGCGAGTGGCGCTTCCCGGGGGTGATGATCTCGGTGCCCGCCCCATCGACATGCACCTGAATGGCCTCGAGGCGATGGGTGTCGATTTCGACCTGGTGCACGGTGAGCTGGTCGGACGCGTCGACGGCCGTCTCAAGGGCACGGAGGTCGAGCTCCCGTTTCCTTCGGTGGGCGCCACGGAGAATCTGCTCTTTGCCGGAGTCCTGGCGGAAGGTGACACCGTCATCGTCAATGCTGCGCGTGAGCCGGAGATCGAGGATTTGATCACCCAATTGACCGAGATGGGCGCCGACATCAGGGGTGGCGGGACCTCACTCGTGACGGTGCACGGGGTCGAGAAGCTGGCACCGGCCGAGCACCAGGTCGTGCCGGACCGACTCGAAGCGGGCACGTATGCGGCAGCCGCCGCCATCACGGCTGGAGACATCACGGTCACCGGCTGCGTGCCGGAGCATCTGCGGATGGAGCTCAGGAAGTTGTCCGAGGCGGGCTGTGAGGTGGAGCAGGGGAACGGCTGGCTCAGGGTCAAAGGTCCGGAGCGCCCGACGTCTGTTGACTTCGCCACATTGCCCTTCCCCGGCTTTCACACCGACATGCACCCGCAAATGGTTGCGGTGCTTGCCATTGCCACCGGGACGTCGGTGATCACCGAAAACCTGTACGACGCCCGGTTCCGGTACGTGGGTGAGCTGGCCCGGATGGGTGCCGACATCACCACTGAGGCACAGCATGCCTTGATCAGGGGGGTCGAGAAGCTCTCCGGTTGCCCCGTGCTCGCGCCCGACATCAGGGCCGGAGCGGCCCTGGTCCTGGCCGGCATGCGGGCCGAGGGCACCACCGAGGTCGGTGATGCCAGCCATATCGATCGGGGATACGAGGGGTTCCCGGAGAGACTCCGGGCGCTGGGAGCGAGAATCGAGAGAGAGTGAAGGCAGTCCGAGCCCTGCTCGCAGTTGTCGCAATTCTCCTCGTTCTGCCGGTCCAGCCGGCGGGAGCGGCCCGACCAGAAGGCTCGACCATCGAGGTGACGGCGATCGGCGATGCCTACCTAGAGATGAACGGGCGCCGCTACCGCGGGCCCTTCCGGGTGACCGCTGAGACGGACGGCGTGGCGGTTGTCGAGGAGATGTCCCTGGACGCCTACCTGGAGGGGATCAGAGAGGTCCCGTTCAGCTGGGAGCAGGAGGCTCTGGCGGCCCAGGTGGTGGCAGCACGCACCTATCTGGCTTGGACGCTGGCCCAGGGTCGCACCGAGACCGGGCAGCGAATTGGCTATGACATCTGTGCCACTGCGGCATGCCAGGTATATGCAGGGGTGGATGCGATCCTCGAGGAAGACGGCGATCGCTGGCGCAACGCCGTGGCGCGTACCTCGGGTCAGATCCTCATCCACAACGGTGAGCCGGCCCGAGCTTTCTACTCATCGACCACCGGGCTTCGCACCAGGAACATCGAGGACATCTGGCCCGGCTCGGAGCCGGCTCCGTATCTGGTCGGAGTGCCCTCACCCGGAGAAGACAGCCCCTACGTCACCTGGTCTTGGGAGCTCCCCGAGCTCATGATGGAGCGGCTCCTCAACGAGGCCGGCGTCGCGGAAGGGAACCTCAGTCGGATCGTGAGCCGAACCACTGAAAACGGCCAGGGCCCCTGGATGATCGACATCGTCTCTGACTCGGGAACGGTCTCGATGGATACCTGGTCGCTTCGATCCCGGATCAACGAGGCGGCTTCGAACTTTCCCGAGCATCTTCCGGCGCTACGACCCGATGGCATCCAGTACCCCACCACGGTGCTCAGCCCCGAATACACAATCCGGCGCGATGTGCGCCTTCGGCAGCTGGGGATGAATGACCGTATCGATCCCTGGTATGTAGTAGAGGGAGCCGGCTGGGGTCACCTGATCGGCATGTCCCAGTTTGGCGCCCAGGCCATGGCCGAGGCTGGCTCGACGTATCAGGAGATCCTGGCCCACTACTACGGGGGACTGACCCCGACCCCCGGTGATGGGTTTCTCCCCGAGCAAGTGGCGGTGGCTCTGGCGATTGGCAACGAGTCGGCCCGGATCACTTCGGATCTGCCCCTCCAGGTGACCGTCGACGGGGCCGACCTGCCCCCAGCTCCGGCCGGGAGATGGACCTTCCTTTGGGTGGATGGCGCCCTGCAGGTGATTCCACCGGTCCGGGTCGCACCTTGGGGAACGCCCAGCGAGTTTTGAGCTTCGGACCGGCGGTAGAATTCGGAACATCCCAGTCCAGGCAGGGGTTCTTCAAGGCGATGTCAGAGTCAACACCGGTCACTATCTCAAGCAGTACTCGGGTCGAGGAAGGTCCCGTCGATGTCGAGAAGCTGCGGGAAACTCTCGAGTACATCCGGCCCGCGGTTCAGGCGGACGGCGGTGACTTGATCCTGCTCGGCACCGATGGGGGCCGGGTGGACATCCAGATGGTGGGCGCGTGTGGGGGCTGCCCATTGTCGATGATGACACTCAAGGCCGGGATCGAGCGCATCCTCATGGACCGGGTGCCAGGTGTGACCGAGGTACGTGCCAGCGCCGACGCTCCAGGTCTGGACGGTTCCGACAACCCCAGCGCTGTCACCCTTCCCGCTCTCTAGCGTCCCTCAGACGTCTCCACGTCCGGAGTGGAGGGCAGCCTGGGCGGCCGCCAGTCGGGCCCCTTCGACACGTGGAGGGCTGCAGGAGACGTAATCGAGCCCCAGTTCGTCGACGAAGGCGATCGAATCGGGATCGCCCCCGTGCTCCCCACATAGACCCACAACCAGCTCCGAGTTGGCCTCACGGCCCTCCCGTGTCGCCACCGACACAAGCCTTCCCACCCCTGATCTATCCAGGGTCTGGAACGGGTCCGAGGTGAGGATCCCCTGCTCCAGGTAGTCACGGAGGAACAGCCCCTCAGCGTCGTCGCGGCTGAGCCCGTAAGTCATCTGGGTGAGGTCGTTGGTGCCGAACGAGAAGAAATCGGCGACACCTGCGATCTCGGCTGCGGTGAGCGCGGCCCGGGGCAGCTCGATCATGGTCCCGATCGGGATGTCCAACTCCACTCCCGAACCGGCGGTTGCCTCAGCGATCTCGGCTTCGATCATCTCCCGCATCCGAATCAGCTCCTCAGCCGCCGCCACGAGGGGGATCATGATCTCGAGATGAGGGCGCCCCCCGGCCTGTATACGGCGGGTGAGAGCGCTGGTGGCGGCCCGGGCCTGCATCCGGTAGAGGTCGGTCAGCATGAGGCCAAGACGGACACCCCGCAACCCGAGCATCGGGTTGTCTTCCTCCCACCGCGCCACCTGGTCTGACATCGCCTGGAGATCATCGATGGGCCGGCCGGCGCGGACACGTCGCAGCATCTCGTGCTCCAGGTCGAGACGGGAGGGGAGGAACTCGTGCAGAGGCGGGTCTAGAAGCCTGATCACGACCGGCAGCCCGTCCATCGCCTCCAGCAGGCTCTCGAAATCACCCACCTGCTGCGTCTCGAGGTCGGCCAGGGCGCGATCGCGCTCTTCGGCATTGGTCGAGAGAATGATCCGACGAACGATGGACAGCCGCTCGCCGAGGAACATGTGCTCGGTGCGGGCCAGGCCGATCCCTTCGGCACCGCGGTCCCGCGCCAACACTGCATCTTCGGCGATGTCGGCATTGGCCCTGACCCCGAGTCGCCGGAATTCGTCGGCCCATTCGAGGAGGAGTTGGAGCTCCGGAGGCGCTTCCGGCGGGACGAGCTCGACTTCACCCACGTAGACGGTCCCCGACGTGCCGTCGATTGTGATCACTTCTCCGCGGCGGAGGTCACTGGCCCCTGTCGAGGCGATCCCCGCCCCAGGATCGACCTGGAGTTTGGCCGCGCCCGTTACGGCAGGTTTGCCCATGCCTCGAGCCACCACCGCGGCATGGGAGGTCTTGCCACCCTGGCTGGTGAGGATCCCGGCGGCGGCCGCCATGCCATGGATGTCATCGGGGGTGGTCTCCGGTCTGACCAGGATCACGCTGGCTCCGTCCCGGGCCTCCGCCACCGCATCGTCGGAGGTGAACACGACGAGGCCAGTGGCCGCGCCCGGCGAAGCGGCGACTCCGACGACCAGCGGGGCCGAGCCCTTCACCTTGTCGGGCAAACGTGGCCGATGCAGTTGTTCCAACGATGCCGGCTCGACACGTGAGACCGCCGTCTCACGATCGATCAGACCTTCGTCGACCATGGCCACGGCCATCTTCACTGCCGCCGCCGCCGTACGTTTACCGGCCCTGGTCTGGAGGATGTAGAGGACATCTCGCTCGATGGTGAACTCGATGTCGCACATGTCCCGATAGTGCTCCTCGAGGCCGCCCATGATCTCATGCAGCTGGCGATGACAATCCGGGTGGAGGTCCGCGAGCTGATCCAGAGTGAGCGTGTTCCTGATGCCGGCCACGACGTCCTCTCCCTGGGCTCGGGGCAGGTAATCGCCGAACACCTTCTTCTCGCCGGTGCTGGGGTCTCGGGTGAAGCAAACACCCGTCCCGGAGTCCTCACCCAGGTCTCCGAACACCATCATCTGGACATTGGCCGCAGTCCCCAGGTCGTCCGGGATCGAGTGGATCCGGCGGTAGTCGATCGCCCTCTTCGTGTTCCAGGACTCGAAGACGGCAGTGATCGCCCCCTTCAACTGCTCGGAAGCATCGTCGGGGAGCTCACCAGGCCGCTCGGCTTCCACGATCTGGCGAAAGCGGGCGGTGGCGGTCTCGAGATCCTCGGCCGTGAGCTCGGAGTCGTCGTCGACCTCTCTCGCCGTCCTCAGCTCGGTCAGCACGTCTTGGAAGAGATGCTCGTCGACACCGAGTACGACGTCTGCGTACATCTGGACAAAACGCCGGTGGGCGTCCCAGGCAAAGTGGGGATCTCCCGACCACTCGATCAGAGTCTTGACGACTTCGTCGTTGATCCCGAGATTGAGGATGGTGTCCATCATCCCCGGCATCGAGTACTTGGCCCCGGAGCGGACAGACAAGAGAAGAGGCGTCGGGCCCCCACCGAACTTCCGCCCGGTCGTCTGCTCGAGACGTTCGACAGCGTCGTCGACCTCAGGCCACAGATCGGGGGGGACCTTCCCCGACTCCATGGCGGCGCGACACACGTCGGTGGTGATCGTGAACCCCGGCGGCACGGGGAGCCCGAGCGATGTCATCCTGGCCAGACCTGCCCCCTTGCCCCCGAGCAGGTCTCGATCGGAGCCATCGGTCGCCGTGAAGTCGTACAGCATCGGCATCAGTGAGATGAAGTTACCGACCCCGTTGCCACCCACAACAAGGTCGGAGGCGAAACATCGCGTGGTCTTGTCGCCTGCGATGCTGGTTCAGCGGATGATGGGGACGAGCAGGTGCGAATCCGTCTCACCTCCCACGTGGACCGTGACCCGGCCCGAGAAGGTCGTCTCGGGCCTGTCGTCGGGGTCGGCATGTTTGAACGGCCCTACTCCCTGGCCGGCATAGTGAAACTGCTGGGCGAAGGCAGACAATTCTCCCTCGTAGCGATAGTCATTGCCTCGGACGGTGAGGCCGAGCTGATAGCCGGCCGGGATGACGATGCAGGTCGGCCATATCTCCACGTCGAGCGGATAGACCTCGCCGGGTACCAAGGGCTCGATCCGGTCGTGCGGGTGATAGGGCCGGTAGGGCAGGCTCCTCTCCTGGTCTATGGCACGATGTGAGGCTCGGAGCCAACCGTGCGCGATGGGCGTGTTCGGGTCGAGGGCGCCCATGAACGTGACCTCGGCATCGTTCTCATCGAAGAGACGCACGATCAGGAAGAGGTCGGCATCAATGGTGTCTGAGGAGATGAAGAGCCTGGCGGCCATGGGCCCGGTCACCTCGGTCTCCTCGGAGAAGGGGACAGTCTTGAAGGTCAGCCCGTCGGCCCCGGCGTCGTATTCGATCGAACCCGGTTCGACGGGCTCGGATGCATCCAGGCCCGAATCTGACGTGAGCCGGTACCGGGCCCACTCGGTCCGAGCCAGGGGCCACACGTCCTCTGCTCGATCGGTGAATGTGCCGTCTGCGTGACGGACCCGAACCAGGACACGAGGTACCTCGTCCCATCCGTTGTCCTCGCCCTTGAGATAGTGGCCGAAGAACTGTTTCTGCAGAGCAACGCCGCGGTCGGTGTAGAAGTCCACCCAATGTGCATCGCCATGGAGCTCCAGCCATTTCTCGGACGCGGCCGCCTGGCTGAAGGCCTCCACATTGCCGCGGAGATGAAGGCCATGGCCGCCCCAGTTCCCGGCCGAGAGCATCGGGGTGACCACCTGGGACCAATTCGGGTTGCGTTGCAGGAACCAGTCGTCGATCAGGGGGCGGCTCTTGACGTCGTGGGCCAGGTCGGCTCGTCTTGTCGCCAGCACCTCCGGGTCGACCGTGTCCGGGCCTGACACCGAATCACCGGTGACAGAGCTGAAATAGCCGCGCTCACCGACGCCGTGCTGCACGGTCTCGACCTGGCGCGGGTACCAGTCCTGGGGGAACTGGCAAAGGATCCCGCCATGGCGGGCGAGGTCGCGGTACCAGTCGGCGGCGCCTTCCCACGGACAGATCGCGGCGAGATGGGGTGGCTGCAGGGCAGCCACCTGGTACTGGTTCATGGCGTAGTAGGAGATGCCGGCCAGCCCGACCCGGCCGTTGCTCCACTCTTGAGTCCCTGCCCATTCGATGCAGTCGTAGAGATCGACCGTTTCGCGGCCGGACCAGACATCCATGTAGCCGGGAGAGCGCCCGGTGCCACGTGAGTCGACCCGGACACATACGTATCCGTCGGGCACCCATTTCTCCGGGTCGACCACCTCCCAGTTCTGATGGAGGTTGTTCGTCCCCTCCGCCACCTCCGGGTAGTGCTCGATCATGTAGTCCCACTGGCTCCTGTACCCCTCCTGAAAGGCAAGGCCCTTCCCGTAGGGCCCGTAGCTCAGGATCACGGGGTACTCGCCCTCCTCGACGGGCAGGAACAGGTCGGCGCGCAACACGATGCCGTCGTCCATGGGGATGGCGACATCCCGCTCGATGCGCATGGGGGCGCCGCCCTCGGTGACCATCGTCTCTCCTACCTCCAGTGACCCGTCGCACAAATATATGTGGCGTCTCTCCGGCCCTCGACGCCCCTGGCTGCGTCCAAAATGCTCGCCGCAGCTTCCGGCTGCGACTGCGCTTTTCTCCTTGCCAGATGTCGCCGATG
>JALDXM010000026.1:0-11651 GCA_032155085.1 Actinomycetota bacterium
GTGGACCAGGTCGCCATTGCAACGAAGGAAGGAGGCGGTGTCCCATTCGAAGCATTTGGCGAGAAGATCATCCGCGGCATCGACCGGGCCAATACCCCGTCCCAGACTGTCTTCCTCGTCGACCGATGGCTCCCCGCCGTGCCTGGCCTCATCCCTGACCTGGAGACGGGTGCCCGGGTGGCTGATGTCGGCTGTGGCTCCGGGACCGCGGCCCTCCTCATAGGGCGTGCCTACCCCAACAGCCGTGTGATCGGATTCGACGTCTCGGCCATTTCCGTCGATGCCGCTCGTGCCCGCGCAACCGAGCTATCGAACGTCAAGTTTGTCGAGCTCGACGCGACCGAGATCCCCACCGAGCCACCGTTTCGACTGGTGACGACCTTCGACGTCATCCACGATCTGCCCGACCCCTTGGCCGGTTTGCGCCGAATTCACGAGGCGCTGGCCGACGACGGGCAGTATCTGATGATGGAGCCGAACGCCGGCTCCAAACTCGAGGAGAACCTCACTCCTCGTGGGGCGCTGCTCTATGGCACTTCGACCCTGCATTGCATGACCCAGTCCCTGGCGGAAGGAGGCGCGGGTCTCGGCGCGGTGTGGGGGCGTCAGCGGGCAGAGGAGCTGGCGTCCGAGGCTGGCTTCGGCTCGTTCCGCGAGCTCGAAGACATCAGCAACAAGTTCTCGGCTTTCTATCTGCTCACCCGATAGGACGCCAATGGCGCCGGCGGGCATGCCGGTCGAGACCGAACTCGAGGGGCGACTCACCGCCTGGGTGCCGCGCCAACGGGCCGCTCGCCGCCTCGACGCAAGCCATCCCGCACCGAATCAGATCGACCCCGACCCAGACGAACTCCCAGGGCTCCGGATTGGGCCCTTGGTCCGTCACGTCGTCGGGATAGGACGGGATGAAGCCGAACCGCTTGGCGTTGAGGAAATTGTCGGCCGACAGCCAGGCGTAGTCGGGGGTATCCCGGAACTCGCCGAAGGTGCCGTCGACGTACCGGAAGTCGAGGGCGTAGCCGCTGTGGTGTTTGGAGGTTCCCGGGATCGAGTACCAGGTCAGGGCGGCATCGATCGCATCGTCGCTGGTCCCGGTCAGTTTCGAGTTGAACTGGACCTGCTGGCTTTCAGGTGGTCGGTAGGCCGAGGAGACAACGAACCGTTGCCCCGCAGCACGGGCCGCCTCCCGCAACTGTTCCCAGGCCGCCGCGGCCTGCGGCTGCATCGGCACCCCGTCGACAATGGCCAGATCGGGGCCGGCAAGCGGCCGGAGCACATAGCCACGGGCGTTAGCTAGGTCCCAGATGCGGGCATCGAGGTCGGGATCCCCGGTCACCGGTAGGCGCCCGGAAGGCCGGGTCAGGTTGGGAAGCTCGTGACGCACTGCATGGTCGTAGAGCGCCTTGAACTCGTCCCCGGTGTAGACCGGGAACGGCTCCTCCACTGGAGATTCGGGGGTGGCCGCCGTGGCCAGCACCAGGGCCAGGGCGATGGAGAGAGATCTCAATCCACCAGACAAGCTAAACCGAGGGCTCCACCTGGCCGTCGATCTAACGAACTGTCGCTACCAGGCCCCCCCGCCGCCACCGCCACCGCCACCACCGCCGCCGCCACCACCGCCGGAGAACCCGCCGCCGCCACCGCTGGAGGACGGCGGTGTGAACGCTCCGACGAGCGCCGAGTTGAGGCCGGCGAACGCGTTCTCGGTGTGGCCGCCTGAGTACCCATAGTGCCCGAACCAGTAGATAGAGGAGGTCTGCTCGAGCTCGGGTGGGGCATGGAGCCGTGCCTGCTGCAGCACCTCCTCAGCCACACCGAAGACGATTGCATAGATGAGGAACCTGTCCCAGAGCTCGAGCGAGATGGGTGGCGCCTCCTTGAGCCTGGAGAAGTCGACCAGATACCGGCGAAACGCTTCCCACCGCTCGGCCTCCAGCGCTCCGGCCTTGGACCGGCGCACCCTCACCCGCCGGAAGAGGAGGAAGACGTAGAGGGCGATTGCACCGAGCACCATTCCGATCACGATCAGCACCGCCATCGTTTGGCCTCCCGGCCGTCCGCGGAGCAAATCCGGGAGAAACACGATTGCGCCGAAGACGAGCAGTCCTACTCCGATCGCTACCAGCCAGGCCACACTGTTGCCGGACTCGTCGAGCAGGCCGGCTCGCTTCACCGAGCCGAGAACCTTGCCCCGGAAGGATTGATAGGTCGAGGCGTTGGCAGCTGCGTCCTCCTGGATCTCCTCCCTGAACTCGTGCAGCGGTCGCGGCCCCTCGTCCAGGACCCGGCCCACCACGGTGAGCACAGACTGCTCGTAGTCCTTGTATCCGACGGATTTGTCCGTGAGCTCGAGCACGAGGTCGGTGATGGTCTCCTCGCGGAGCCCGCCCCAGGTGCTGCGTTCCACCTGCGATGGAGTGGCCTTGATCGCACCCTGGCGGATCAGGTCGAACATGGTGGCGGTGAACTCCTGCTCGGTCACCGCCCCCTGGGAGAGAAGAGCCCCGACTTCGGCGGGCTTTAGGTCGGTGGGTGGCTCCTGCTCGTACTCACGGTCGTAGTCGACCTTCGGCTCCCGGCCGTAGCCGAAGTAGACGAGACTCCCCAGCCCTGCCGAGAGGGCAAGGGCCAGGATCGCTCCCCAGATGGCCCCCGTCCTCTGTGCGCTGGCGGCGTCCGAGGCCTCTCGGGCGAACTCGTCTTCCTCAGCGATGATCCCATCCAGACCGTCACCCGCCACGACCGTGGCCCCGTCAGTGGAGGCCAGCATCTCACGTGGAAAGACAGTCCTCAGCTCCACCCACTGATAGGCAGGGACGTTGTTGGCTTCGAGCAGGGTTTGGCCATTACCGATGGAGGTCATCCCGTCCACCCCATACGGATGTCCGTAGACCCGGATCTCCCCACCTGTCGTGGGCAAGGTCATGCGGGCATCGAGACGGTCGAGCCCGACCGACCATTGGTCGCCCCACACCTGGAAGTTGACATCGACCACGTCGTCGTATGCGACGGCCAGCCCGCTCATTGTGTAGCTGACCACGAACGTCCGCTGCTCGCTGAAAGACGAGTGATGCCAAACGATCCGGACCAGATCGCTCTGCTCCTCGACGCCGTAGGTCCCCGGTTGCGACGAGCAGCCCAGCTCGGTACAGCCACCGAGCTGGTAGGTGGTGGTCTCGTCCCGAACCGTTACATCTGTGATCGATTCACCGGGACGGAGCGGGATGTCCCGGTAGGCACCGCTGAAGTCGCCGTCGAAGTCATAGGTCAGAGTCTCAGTCACGGAGAGCGACCCGTCGTCGTGGATCACGATGTCCACATCGGCGTTGCTCATCCAGAACGATTTGGCCCACGCCGCCGTCGCCGGGGCGGCGACCAGGAGGAGGACGATCAGAGCCCGGGACAGGCGCCGCAAATCAGAAATCGACGGTCGGGGCCGTGGCCGCCTCTTCTCCGGCCTCGAAGAACTCCCGGGCGTCGAAGCCGGTCATGGAGGCCACGATGTTGGTGGGGATCTGCTGCACCTTGTTGTTGTAGGTGAGGACGGTGTCGTTGTAGATCTGACGGGACACGGCGATCTTGTTCTCGGTCTCGGCGAGCTCGTTCTGCAGGTTCTGGAAGTTCTCGGTGGCTCGCAGCTCCGGGTATGCCTCAGCGACGGCAAACAACTGCCGCAGGGCCTGGGTCAGGAACCCCTCGGCCTGGGCTTGCTCGGCCGGCCCGCTGGCGGCTTGCGCCGCGCTCCTGGCCTGAGTCACCCGCTCGAAAGTCTCCCTCTCATGCGAGGCGTATCCCTTCACCGTCTCGACCAGGTTGGGGATCAGGTCGTATCGACGCTTGAGCTGGACCTCGACCTGAGCCCATGAGTTGTCGACCCGGTTCCGTGACTGGACAAGCCCGTTGTAGATGGCGATGAACCAGACGACCAGAAGGGCCACCACCACCAGCACGATGATCCAAATGGGATCCATGGCCGGGCAGTGTAGGGGTGGCCGCACGCTGTCGCAGCTGTCGAGCGACAATGGCGCGATGATCGGCGAGGGCCGCTTCGCAGCGGTGATCACATGTATGGACGGGAGGATCCAGACCCGGACCCTCGATCAGGTGATGACGAGATTCGGCGTCCGCTATGTGGACAACATCACGGCCACCGGGGCGGTGCAACATCTCGACGGCTCCGTGACCCCCACCGGTGAGGGTCTCCTCCAGAGCCTGACGGTGTCCGCCAGAGCCCATGGGACCAACCAGGTGGCGCTCGTTGCGCACACCGGATGTGCGGGGAACCCCGTGCCCGACGACAAGCAGAAGAGACAGCTGCAAGCCGCCAGGGTGGTGGTGGCGGAACGCTTTCCCGAGATGGAGGTCGTGGCTCTCTTCTTCGATCCCAGAATCGGATTCGAGAAGGTGGGCTAGGTTGAGCCGATGAGTCACGCCACAATTTCGGAAGCCCTGACGGACCTGCTTGGCCTCGAGCATGCACCGATCGCCATCACCTTCCTCGACGAGATCCCGAACGACGGGACCCCGCGCTTCGACCAGCCGATGTCAGAGCCGACCCGGGATGGCAGGTCGGGGCGGGCTGCCGCACCTTGTGTCTTCTGGATGCATGCCCACGAACGAACTTTCGACACGCTCGCCGAAGATCACGGGAACTGCTCGGTCGGGCGTTTCACTCACGGCTTTGCCGGGGCTGAGGACATCCTGGACAAGACCGACGTAGCCGCCCTTCTCGATGTGGGCTGGGTCACCATGGAGGCCTTTGCCGGGGTTGCCGCCTTTTCCCGGCGACCGAAGGGAGTCCGGTACGGACCGCTGGCCGAGGCCGGTGGCGACCCCGATGTGGTGCTGCTTCGAGTGACTCCGCGCCAGATGATGGAGATCAGCGATGCGGTCGATGTCGACTGGTCGGGCAAGCCTCAGTGTCAGATCCTGCCTCGGGCAGCCGAACAGGGTCTCATCGCTGCCTCTATGGGCTGCGCTCTGTCCCGGGCGCGGACCGGCATGGGTGACGACGAGATGACGGTGGCCGTGCCCGGTGATCGGGTGGAGGAATTGGTGCAGGCGCTGCAACCGGTCACGAGAGCCGACGAAGCGGTAGTCGGCTACGCGGTGGCCGACATGGCCCGGTTCTAGTGGTCTGTGCGACGGGCCACTAGTGGTCTCTCACCTCTTCGGTGGCGGCTCGAGCGCGTCCACAGCCGCTGCCCACTGACTGGGCAAGTCCACCGGTGAAGGCCGGCTCATGAGACGCAGATATATGTCAGACGCGGTACCAGTGACGGTCCGCAAAGGCGAACCGCCCGTCCCGAAGACCCAGGTCAGGCCCAGATCCTCCGCCTTCGCCTCCAGCACCGGCAGCTCCGGCAGACGGGGCAGCCACATGTCCTCGAACTCATTGAGGCCCGAGAGCGCAGCCAGATCGCCGAGCCCCGACTCCTCGCCAAACGCCTGATCGGCATCCCAGCGATGGAGCCCGGTCTCGATCACCATCCTCCGCTCCCACAGACCGAGAGTTGGGTTGGGCCAGAAACCCCATGCCACCGCGTCCGGATCCGCCTGCTCGAGGGTGGCCAACATCTCGGTCAGGTTTGCCTCGTACCAGTCGAGCACGTCATGACCATCGGCGGGGCGCGGGCCGGAGGGCCGCTCGGTGGGCAATTCTCGGCAGATGTGTGTGGTCCGCCCATGGATGGAGCCGAGATGAGCGACCAAGTCGGTCATCGCCCACTCCGGGTACTGGGGGACCGGCCGCTCGGGATCGCGGCGGGCCAGCTCGAGGATCCGCTCACCGTCGAAGCGGATCGACCCGAGATTCTCAGCCGAGAGCACGCGCCATCGCCTCGCCCATGTCGCTCGGTGTCTCCGCCATCTCGATGCCAGCAGCGGTCATGGCCTGGATCTTCGCCGCCGCCGTGCCCTTTCCTCCCGAGACGATGGCTCCGGCGTGGCCCATCCGCTTGCCGGGGGGTGCTGTGGTGCCGGCGATGAAACCGGCCACCGGCTTGCTCATCGAGCCGGCAACGAAGTCGGCCGCGTCCTCTTCGGCCGTGCCACCTATCTCCCCGATCATGATGACACCCTCGGTCTCAGGGTCTTCCTCGAACATCCGCAGCATGTCGACGAAGTTGGTCCCATTCACGGGGTCTCCGCCGATCCCCACTGCGGTGGTCTGCCCAAGGCCGTTCAGTGTCAGTTGGTAGACGGCCTCATAGGTGAGCGTCCCCGAGCGGGAGACGACACCGACCCTTCCGCGCTCGTGGATGTAGCCGGGCATGATCCCGATCTTGCACTCACCCGGGGTGATCACGCCGGGGCAGTTGGGGCCGATGAGACGGGTGGGCTTGTCCGATATGTAACGCTTTGCCTTGATCATGTCGGCGACTGGCACGCCCTCGGTGATTGCAACCACCAAGTCCAGCCCGGCCGCGGCGGATTCCATGATCGCGTCTGCAGCAAATGGGGGCGGGACGTAGACCACCGACGCATTAGCCCCCGTCTCGGCTATCGCCTCCTTGACCGTGGCAAAGATCGGGAGATCGACCGAATAGGAGTCGTCCCTCCCCGGCACCCCGGAGTGATCGGTCGTGCCCTCGAAGTGGGCCACGGTCCCGCTCCGCGACGGGTGCACCGCTCCCACCATCTGCGTGCCGTAGGCGAGGGCCTTGTCGGTGTGGAACTGGCCGGTCTTGCCCAGGCCCTGGACGAGGACCCTGGTGTCCTTCCCCACGAGGATGCTCATGCCACCAGCCCCACGATCTTCTCGGCGCCGTCCTTCAGGCTGTCTGCGGCCACGACGTCGAGACCGGACTCGTTGAGGATCTTTTTCCCCTGCTCGACGTTCGTCCCCTCCAAGCGCACCACCAGCGGCACGCTCAACCCCACATTCTTGATGGCGGCGAGGATGCCGGTGGCGATGACGTCGCATCGCATGATCCCCCCGAAGATGTTGACGAAGATGCCCTTGACCGCAGGGTCTTTGGTGATGATCTGGAATGCGGTGGTGACTTGCTGTTCGTCGGCGCCGCCACCCACATCGAGGAAGTTCGCCGGCTCGCCTCCGACGTGCTGGATCGTGTCCATCGTGGCCATGGCCAGACCGGCGCCGTTGACCAGACAGCCGATCGTCCCGTCGAGCTTGATGTAATTGAGCCCCGCTTCCTTGGCCGCTACCTCGGCAGGGTCCTCCTCGGACTCGTCACGCATTTCGGCGATGTCGGGATGCCGGAACAGGGCGTTGTCGTCGAAGGCCATCTTCCCGTCGAGCGCGATCACCTGCCCGTCACCGGTGATGACAAGCGGGTTGATCTCGATCAGATCGGTGTCCAGCTCGCTTGCCGCCGTCGTCAGGGCCTTGACGAACCTCGAAAAGGACTTGGCCGCGTCGCCTCCGATCCCGAGACCGTGGGCCAGCTCGTTGGCCTGGAAGTCGGCCAACCCGATGGCGGGGTCGACCTCCTCTTTCAGGATCTTATCCGGTGTCTCCTCTGCGACCCTCTCGATCTCCATGCCGCCTTCGGTCGACGCCATGACAATGTTCCGGCTGACTGAGCGGTCGAGAAGCACAGCCAGATAGAGCTCCCGAGCGATATCGACCCCCTGCTCCAGATAGAGACGGTTCACCACCTTCCCTTCAGGGCCGGTCTGGATCGTGACCAGGGTCGAGCCGAGCATCTTCCCGGCGAGGTCACGGACCTTGGCCTCGGCGGCTTCAGGCCCGCCCTCGATGCCGTCGGTGATCACGTTGACGCCGCGCAGGTCGGGATGCTCCTGGAAGGTGCCCTTCCCCCGGCCCCCGGCGTGTATCTGCGACTTGAGCACCACCACCGGGTTGCCCGACTCCTCGATGAGGGGCCGCACCGCTGCTACCGCCTCGTCGACGGTGGTCGCCTTCGTCCCGCTCGGGACAGGGATCCCCCGGGACGCCATGATCTGCTTTGCCTGGTATTCGTGGACCTTCAACGCGCTCTCCTGAGGGGCTGGAAGGCTAATAGTGGTCTGTCAGCCGTATTCGATCTCGTGCCACGAGGCCCAGTCCTCGAGATGTGCCTGTTTGAACGCGGCACACCCGGGTGACTGATAGCCCGGTTCGTCCGTGCACGATGCTCCGTAATCCTCAGGGAAGAGAAGCACTGCGAAGGTGCGGAATGAGTCCGTGAGCAGCTCATCATCGAGATAGGGCCCGGCGACGAAGAGGATGCGGCCGTCTTCGATCCCGAACAGCTGAGGCACGATCGCCCCGCAGGCTTTCCCACCGCATCGTTGAGCACGTTGGAATAGGCGACGTCGCATCGGAAGGTCGAAGGCGGCAGCGCCTCGCAGTCCAGTAGATCGGTCTGCGCCCCCATGGCGGACTGATACGCCACCTCGGCGCGGGCGCGCTCCTCGGAGGGGCCGGTGCGCAGCTGCTGTTCGGCCCGGAGATCATCGGCCGCGTCGAAATTTCCTCCGTGCCAGGCATCCAGATGGGCCACGATGAGACGACGCTCGGAAAGGTTGTTCAGATCGACACCGCCTGACTCTCCGATGGCGAGAGTGGCGGCGGCGAGCACTCCGACGATCGCGGCGGATATCCAGTGCCATCTCCCCGCGACCCGCCGGTCAAAGCTCTTGTCAGGGGCGTTCAACCCCTCCGGCTCGACGAGGACCGGGCTCACGCCCAGTCGAGGTTACGCGGCCGGAGGCCCCAGCACAGAGACCGCCCTACCCTTGGCCCATGAGCCATTCCAACCTCCACGGGCTGGCCGAGGCCGGTGTCTCCATCTGGTCCGATCAGATCTCCAAGAAGATGCTCGACAGCGGCGAGCTGGCCCGCAGGATCGTGGATGACGCCGTGTCCGGCGTCACTTCGAACCCCACCATTTTCGCCGGGGCCATAGTCGGCTCCGACGACTACGACGCGCAACTGGCGGACCTGAAATCGGGTGGGGTCGCCACTGAGGAGATCGCCAAGACTCTGATGGCCACCGACCTGAAGCGAGCCTGTGACGAGCTTCTCGGGGTATTCGAGCGAAGCGAAGGCACGGACGGTTTCGTATCGGTCGAAGTAGCACCGACCCTGGCAGGCGACACCGAGGCCAGCGTCGCAGAGGCGCGAGATTGGGTGAAGCAGATCGATCGCCCCAACCTCCTGGTCAAGATCCCTGCCACGCCGGAAGGAATCCCCGCGATTCGCCGTCTTCTCGCCGAGGGGATCTCGGTCAACATCACGCTGATCTTCTCATTGGACCGATATGGCGAGGTAATGGAGGCATATCTGGGCGGTCTGGAGGATTTCCACGCTTCGGGTGGTGACGTGAGCCGGGTCGCCTCGGTGGCCTCCTTCTTCGTCTCCCGATTCGACAGCGAGGTAGACAAGCGTCTGGAGGCGATCGGGACTGAAGAGGCGTTGGCCTTGAGGGGGGTCACCGCCAATGCCAATGCCAGGGTCGCCTACGGGCGGTTCCTCGAGCAGTTCGAGTCGGATCGGTTCGAGAAGCTGGCCGTGCTCGGGGCCAGGGTGCAGAAACCACTGTGGGCTTCAACGTCGACCAAGAACCCCGACTACCCGGATCTCCTCTATGTCGAGAACCTGGTCGCACCACACACCGTGAACACGATGCCGTTGGAGACCATCGACGCCTACCAGGACCACGGCGACCCATCGCCCAAGCCATTCACTTCCGACGACATCGAGCGGGCCAAAACCGATCTGGACCGGCTCGCGGAGATTGGGGTGGATTACGCCGACGTGGTGCAGACCCTCGAGGACGAAGGGGTCGAGAAGTTCACCAAGAGCTGGCAAGAGCTCCTCGATGACGTGGAGAAGGCCTAGCCGTCAGGTTCATCTCGTGTGCAACCAGTCCTGCCCCGAGTGGGACGGTGCACACGGGAAAGGACCTTACTGGACGACCTGAAGGAGCTTCGGGTCAAGACGGCTCTCACCTGCACCGGGCTGGATCGAATCCGTAACCCCGGCGTACTCCCAATGCCATGGCTCCTGTGTGGCCTTGCCGCAATGTGCCCAATCGGGGTGAACCCATCCGAAGCGATGGGCGTTGCCCTGCATCCATCGGAACGTCTCGTCTGAACAACCCAGAGTGCCCCTCCCGTCGGAGAAATCGACGGCGCGACCCCATCCATGATTGGACGCCCCGGGTCGTGCCGTGGGTGGGCCGCTGCACACTCGAGCCGAGGTGACCCCGGTCTGCACGGCAGCGCCGGTCGCAGGATCTACCGTCATGATTGGGGTGTCGATGATCGGGCACCTCGAGTTGTAGGCGTTGGCCTGACTTCCGTACGAGCGGTAGCAGTCCACGAATCCGAGTGAAACACCATCGTCCTCGGCGGCCTCCATGAGCAGGGCGTACATGTAGGCGGCATCACGCTCGAGAACACACCCCCGGTACTCCATGAGCCGGTCCGGGTCCATGGCGCCGTTGCGGTACCCGTCGACCTCGAGGTCAAGGGTGTATGCCTCTTCGTTGGCGGGCGCGTACTCAGCCGTCGGGTTCGGGGCGATTGCGGCTGAGATTGTGAGGATGAGTGCGACTATGGGCATGCGACCGCTTCGATGGCCCAGAAATCATCGGCCGAAGCGGTGAAAACCTTTAACGGTCAGTCTTGACCAGCCATCTCCGGTTGTGGCGTCGACGTGGGATCCGGCGGGGACACCGCTTCGAACGTGAGTTCGTCGTTTTCGGCGTCAAGACCGACCAAGATCGTGGCCCCAGCCTTGAACTCCCCAAGCAACACGCGCTCGCTGAGCGTGTCCTCCAACAGCCGCTGGATGGCACGACGCAGCGGCCTGGCACCCAGCTCCGGATCGTAGCCCCGGGTCCCGAGGAACTCCTTGGCATCGTCGGTGAGGACCAAGTCGAGATTCTGCGATGTGAGCTGCTCCCGCACCCGCTCCAGCATGAGATCAACGATCTGCTTGAGCTCGTCCATGGTGAGCTCGTGGAACACGATGATCTCGTCGAGCCGGTTGATGAACTCGGGCCGGAAGCTCTTCTTCAGCTCCTCGGTCACGCGCTCCTTCATGTGCTCGTAGTTCATCTCCTGGTCGCCGGCGTGGAAGCCGACGGCCTTCTTGTGGAGGTCCCGGGTGCCCAGGTTCGAGGTCATGATGATCACGGTGTTCTTGAAGTCCACTGTCCGGCCCTGGGCATCGGTGAGCCGGCCTTCCTCGAGGATCTGGAGCAAGGTGTTGAACACATCGGGATGGGCCTTCTCGATCTCATCGAACAGGACGACCGAGAATGGCTTGCGCCGCACCGCCTCGGTTAGCTGGCCACCCTCGTCGTAACCGACGTAGCCAGGCGGGGATCCCACAAGACGGCTGACGGTGTGCTTCTCCATGTATTCCGACATGTCGAGCTGGATGAGGGCGTCTTCCTGGCCGAACAGGAACTGGGCCAGCGCCTTCGCCGTCTCGGTCTTCCCGACGCCCGAGGGGCCCAGGAAGATGAAGGAGCCGGAGGGTCGGCGGGGGTCTTTGAGACCAGCCCTGGTCCGGCGGATGGCCTTTGACACCGCGGTGATGGCGTCGTGCTGGCCGATGATCCTCTTGTGTAGCTCGTCCTCCATGTGGACCAGGCGGGCCGTCTCCTCTTCGGTGAGTCTGTGAACGGGAATCCCGGTCCACTGCGCCAGAACCTCGGCGATCTCCTCTT
>JALDXM010000027.1:0-11636 GCA_032155085.1 Actinomycetota bacterium
ATGCCAGCCACGGGGACGAACCACGAGTGTGGCCGGTTCGTCACCGACCTCGTACATCTTGTCCTCGGTGGCGAAGCTCAGCTCACCCCGATAGGCGTCGATCAGGTTCGCCTGGCCTTCGAGCAGGTTCTGCCAGGTCGGGGAGGTGGCGTCCTCGAAGTCGGCCATGAACACGCGCGCACCCGAGTTGAGGGCGTTGATCATCATCTTGGCGTCGACGGGCCCGGTGATCTCGACCCTGCGGTCGAGCAAGTCCGATGGGACTGCCTCGATAACCCAGTCGGATTCACGCACTTCGCGGGTCTCGGGGAGGAAGTCAGGACGTTCCCCGGCATCGAGCCGGCTTTGTCGGGCCTGGCGCTCGGCGAGCAGTTGGCCCCGCTTCCAGCCGAACTCCCGTTCCAGATCGTTGAGAAAGGCGACCGCGTCCGGGGTGAGCACCCGTCGCTCGAACTCGTTCGCCCGAAACTGATTCATAAGATGCCAGTGTCTTGTCGATTCACTATCATTCCAAATCAGACAGGAACTAAAGAATAGGCAATCTTTCGACAATGACACAAACGTTCGAATCTCAGCCACTCGATCCCCTGGTGTTGGGGCGGAGGCTCCGGCATCACCGTCGGGAGAAGGGAATGACCCTCGATGAGTTGGGCGCCGTGGTGAAACGGCCCGCCCCTTATCTATCCCTCCTCGAGAATGGCAAGAAGCAGCCCCGTCTCAACCTGGTCGTCGAGTTGGCCACGGCGCTGGGGGTGGAGATCGGCGAGCTCCTCGACCCAGCCCCGCCCAATCGGCGAGATGCTCTCGAGATCGCACTGCTCAAGTCACAGGACAGCGCCCTGTTCGACTCGTTGCATCTTCCGCCGGTCAAGCCAAGCGCCAAGCTCGACAATGAGACCCTGACCCATCTGGTCGGCCTCCACGATGCCCTTCGGGAAAGGTCGGGGATCGACACGGCCGGCTCCGAAGATGTGCGAAGGGCGAACGGCGATGTCACCACCTGGCTGGCGGGGCACTCGGGGTACCTGGAGCACGTCGAGACCGAGGCGCGTCAGGCCCTGGCCTCCAGTGGTTATACGGGCGAGGGCCCGTTCTCGTCGAGGAATCTCCTCGACCTCACCGCCACGGCCGGCTTCGAGCTGCACCCAGTGGAGGACATGCCCTCATTCGCCCGCTCGATCATCGACCTCGATCATCACCGGGTCTACATCGCCCAACGTGACTCACTCCGGACCCGTCAGGCCCGGAAGGCGGTGCTGCAGACCCTCGCCGGGTTCCTGCTCGGGCACGAGACCGATCCTGATCTCGACACGTTCCTCCGCCAAAGAGTGGAGACCGCCTACTTCGCCGCGGCGGTGCTGGTGCCGGAAGAGCCGGTCCTGGCCCGGCTGCGATCGGCGATGGACAACCACGACATCGACGTCGAGGACGTCAAAGAGCTCTTCTATGTGTCGTACGAGATGGCGGCGTGGAGGACGGTCAATCTCGCGACCCGGCATCTGGGGATCGATACCCACCTCCTGGTCAGCGACGAGATGGGCGTCGTGGTCAAGGCCTATGCCAACGACGGCGCTCCAATCCCCAGGGATGCCCACGGTGGCATGGAGACCCAGCGGCTCTGCCGGAGATGGGGAGCCAGGGTGACCTTCGACTCACCGGAGCGCTTCGGGACCCATCATCAGTACACCGACACGCCGGACGGAACCTTCTTCTGCACTACGCACATCGAAGCCGGACGGGAGCCGGCAACTGCGGTGACGATCGGGGTTCCCTTCTCTGAGGCGAGGTGGTTCCGGGGACGGGACACCGAGAACCGGGAGACCTCCACGTGCCCCGACCCGGCTTGCTGTCGCACGCCCTCGCCCGATCTCCAGATGAAGTGGTCAGAGAAGGTCATAGTCTCAGCCCGGTCCCAGAACCGGATCCTCGGCCTTCTCGCCCCCGATCCCTATCCCGAGCTCGACATGCCCGAGGTACTCGATCTTGTCGAGGCGCACTCGCGAAGCTGACGAGAAGCCGTCGCCCGGGGCAGCGCTAATCCGTTGATTCCCCGCCCTTTTCCCTCCCGTCGGGCTCGATCCAGTCCTCCGCCGCCACTCCGAGGCCCTCGGCGATCCGGTTGATGTAATTGAAGTAGGCCACCACTTGGACACAGCTCGAGATCGCCGCGTCATCGAAGCCGTGGGACCTCAGTTCGTGGACGTCCGCCCGTGACACCGCCGCACATTCGTCGGTCAGCTTCTCGGCAAAGGCGAGCAACGCCCCGGTCGGCTCGTCCAGGCCTGCCTCCCGCCAGTCCCTTGCGAGCCTATCCACCAAGTGTTGGTCGTCGACCTCATCCCGGAGGTCGTGCAGATGCGCCGTTATTCAGTAATGGCACTCGTTCACCGTCGAGGTGACGACGGCGATCATCTCGCGCTGTGCGCGTGTGAGCGGGGACGGCCCGAACATGATCGACGAGTAGAGCCGAATCGAGTCCCGCATCACCTCGGGCAGCTGGCTCTGTATTGAGACGATGTTCCAGATCCGCCCTGCCCGCCTCATCGCCGCCTCGTATTCCCTTCGGGTGACACCCGTGGCAGCGTCCGGTGGCGTGACGTGGACGTGGGGAAATTTGCTCAGCCGGCCAAGAAGAGGGCAGGTTCTTCCAGATTCTCGATGAGCAGGGCCATGAACCTCCTGCCCTGAGCACCGTCGATGACTCGGTGGTCATAGGACAGCGACAGTGGCATCACGGCGGCAACGACCGGTTCCCCATCACGAGCGATCACTTTGTCCTGCACCCGCCCCACCGAAAGAATTGCTGTGGTTCCGTAGGGGACGATCGGCGTTCCCTGTCCCCCGCCAACCGCCCCGATGTTTGACACGGTGAAGGTCTGGCCCGAAAGCTCGTCCGGTGCCAGCGAGCGCGCTCTCGCACCTTCGCCTAAACGGCGCACCTCTCTGGCGATGTCGAGGACCGGCCGCGAGCCGGCATCCCTGATCACCGCCACCAGGAGACCGTCGGGAGTGTCGACGGCGATGCCGATGTCGTGTTTCGGATGGACGATCAGGTCGTCACCATCCAACGTCGCGTTGAATTCGGGATAGGACTCGAGAGCCGGGATCAGCGCCTTGATGACCAGCGCTTCCACCGGGATCTTGACGTCGTGTCTCGAGCCAAGCGCATCCCTCACCTGAGTCAACCGGCCCGCATCGACCTCGTCGAAGGTGGTGACATGAGGGATCTCGGCCCAGCTCTTGGCCATGTTGGCCGCAATGGTGCGACGGAGCCTCGACATGGGCTGCCGCTCGTCGCCATCGTCCGCGACGATCGGGGCGGCTGGCGTGGCCGCGGCCGGCGTCTCTACCGGTCGTGGCTCAACCTCCTCGGCTGGGACAGCCGCGAGAACATCTTCCCTGGTGACCCTGCCCTCCGGGCCCGAGCCTTGCACCCGGTTCAGGTCCACCCCAAGATCTCGGGCCAACTTGCGGACGATGGGGAGGGCCTTCACCGCGTTCCCTGCCTGCGCGCCGGCCGAGTGACTAGAGGAAGACAGGACCTCGGCATCCTCGCTCAACGTGCCCACGATCGGCGCCGCGGCATCCGATGGCGGCGGGGCAGCGTCTGTCACCGCGGGCGCCTCAGCCGGTTCGTCGGCACCCACTTCTGCCTCTTCGCCGATCACGACCAGAACCGATCCCACCTGGATCGTCTCCCCCTCCGCCCCGCCGTGACGGAGCACGACGCCGGCGTACGGCGACGGGATCTCCACCACCGCCTTGTCGGTCTCGACCTCCACCACCGGCTGGTCGGCCTCGACCCTGCCTCCCTCGGGCACCAGCCAGCGAACGATCTCCGCCTCGGTCAGGCCCTCACCGATGTCGGGTAACAGGAACTCCCTCGCCACTACGCCTCCAGCGTCTCCTCCGCCACACGCACGATCCGGTCGACGGATGGAAGGTAATGGTCCTCCGATCGCTTGAGCGGGAACACCGTGTCCCAGCCCGCCACCCGCCGCACAGGCGCCTGCAATGAGTAGAGCGCACGCTCCTGGATGGCAGCGGCGACTTCTGCCCCGAGTCCCGCGGTCCTGGGGGCTTCATGGACAACGACCACGCGCCCGGTCTTGGTCGCAGAGGTGACGATGCCGTCGTGGTCGATCGGTGACAGGGTACGCAGGTCGAGCACCTCCACCGATACACCCGATTGCTCCAGACGGCCGGCCGCCGCCCTGGTCTCTTTGATCATTGCTCCCCAGGAGATGAGAGTCAGGTCCGTGCCCTCCCGCTCCACTCGAAGCGGCCCGATCTCCGTCGTGTAGTAGAGCTCGGGCACTTCCTCCTTGACCGCCCGGTAGAGCCGGATCGGCTCCAGGAAGAGGACTGGGTCGGGATCTTCTATTGCGGCCAGAAGCAGGCCGCGGGCATCAGCAGGGGTCGAGGGCACCACGACCTTGAGGCCCGGGATGTGGGCGTAGATCGCCTCGGTCGACTCCGAATGATGCTCGGCAGCCCCGATCCCTCCCCCATACGGGACGCGGATCACCAGAGGAGCGGTGAACCTGTGATTGGACCGGTTCCGGATCCGAGCAACATGGTTGATGATCTGGTCGTAGGCCGGATAGGAGAAGCCGAGGAACTGCAATTCTGCCACCGGGCGCAACCCGGCGATGGCCATCCCGAAGGCAGCACCAACGATCCCCGACTCGGCGACGGGGGTGTCGAAAACCCGGTCTTCCCCGTATTTCGCACGGAGGCCGTCGGTGATCCGGAAGACACCACCGGTCCGCCCGATGTCCTCACCGATCAGGACAACGCGATCGTCGGACTCGAGTGCAGTGGCCAGGGCCCCATTCAGTGCCTGAGCCAGGGTCTGCTCGCTCACGCCTCGATCTCGTCCATCTGGGTGCGGAGCGGTGCCGTCTGCTCGGCGTACATGCGGGACAGCATCTCGGCTGCGGTGGGCTGGGGCAGGGCCTCTGCCTGGGCGACTGCTTCTTCGATGACCGCCGATGCCTTGGCCTCCAACTCGGCCTGCCACTCGGGTGTCCATGCTCCGGCTCGCTCGAGCAGTGCCCGCACCCGCGCCAGTGGGTCGCGCATCCGCCACTCTGCCGCCTCATCCTCGTCTCGATAACGAGCCGGATCGTCGGAGGTCGTGTGTGGGCCAAGGCGGTAGGTAACCGCTTCGATGAGGGTCGGCCCATCGCCGGACCGGGCGCGTTCAATCGCCTCGCCGACCACCGACAGGACAGCAGCCACGTCGTTGCCATCCACCAGAACACCAGGCATGCCGTAGGCGTCCGCCTTCATCGCGATCGACTCGGACCGTGTCTGCTCCTCCCGGGGATAGGAGATGGCGAACCCGTTGTTCTGACACAAGAAGACGGTTGGCGTCTTGTAGACGGCGGCGAAGTTCATCGCCTCATGGAAATCACCCTCCGACGTGGCGCCGTCTCCGAAAGAGGTCATGGCCACCCGGTCGGTCCCGTTGAGCGCCTCGGCCCAGCCCAGGCCGACGGCATGGATCATGTGCCCGCCGACGGTGATCGACGGTGGGAGAATGTTCACGCCCTCGGGAGCCTGGCCTCCCCGTTCGTCACCGGTCCGCCCGGCGATCAGCAGTTTCCAGGGATAACCGGCCCGCCACATGAGAGCTGCATCCCGGTAGGTCGCCGCCACCCAGTCGTCGGGACGAAGCGCCGCCGCCGCCCCGATCTGAGCAGCCTCCTGGCCCTCGAACGGGGCATAGGTCGCCAGCCGCCCCTGCCGCTGCATGGCCATGCATTTGTGGTCGTAGGTCCGGGCTTCGACCATGTCGGCATACAGCGCCCGGGTCTCTTCGAGTGTGATGGGCAGACGATCACGGACAGTCCCGTCCGAGCCTATGAGGGTGAGCATGCCGGCCGTGAGCATATCCGCCGACCGGCATTCGGCCAGAGGCCTAGACCCTGGCCGCCTCCGAGGCCAAGAGGCCCTCCATCTCCTCCACGGTCATCAGCACATCACGTGCCTTGCTGCCGTGTGAAGGGCCAACGACACCACGGCTCTCCAGGATGTCCATCACCCTGCCGGCGCGAGCAAATCCGATTCGGAGCTTGCGCTGCAGCATCGAGGTCGAGCCAAGCTCGCTTCTGACGACGAGATCCATGGCCTGACGGACCAGCTCTTCCTCCTCGTCGTCCATCTCCTCCGCCTGGGCCGCCGCTGCAGCCGCGGTGGCGACGAGGACTTCCTCTTCCTCGTATTTGGCCTCCTGCTGCTTGCGCACCCACTCGACGACGGCGTGAACCTCGCTCTCACGCACCCAGGCACCCTGGATCCGTTGCGGCCTCGGCTCCTTGGCGGTCACGACGAGCATGTCGCCCATGCCAACCAGCTTCTCGGCTCCGGCGCCATCGATGATGACCCGGCTGTCGGTCTGGGAGGCGACGCTGAAGGCGAGCCGGCTGGGGATGTTGGCCTTGATCACGCCGGTGATCACGTCGACGGATGGCCGCTGAGTGGCGATGACCAGGTGGATCCCGACCGCCCTCGCCATCTGGGCGATTCGCACGATCGACTCCTCGACCTCCCGGCCCGCCACCATCATCAGGTCGTTGAGCTCGTCGATCAGGATCACGATGTAGGGGAAGCGATCGAAGCCCTCGGGGTCGAGGCCGCCGGCCTCTCGCTTCGCCCGATAGCCCTCGATGTCACGGACCTTGGCATCGGCCAAGAGGTCGTAGCGACGGTCCATCTCGGCCACAGCCCATTTCAACGCGTCGTTGGCCTTCTTCGGATTCGTGATGACCCTGGTCAGGAGATGAGGCACTCCGTTGTACTGGCCCAACTCGACACGCTTGGGGTCGACCATGATCACCCTCACGTCATCGGGGTGGGTCCTCATAAGGAGCGAGGTGACGATTGAGTTGATGCACGACGACTTGCCCGCACCGGTGGCGCCGGCGATGAGCACGTGGGGCAGTTCCGACAGGTTGAGCAGCTTGGGCAATCCCGAGATGTCCAAGCCCAGGCCCACCGTGAGCGGGTGCGTCTCCACCGCAGCCTCGGCACTGGAGAGGATGTCACCCAGGGACACCAGTCTGCGCTTGGTGTTGGGGACCTCGACGCCGATGGCGGACTTGCCCGGGATGGGAACCAGGATGCGAACGTCGGGAGTGGCCAGGGCGTAGGCGATGTCGTGGGAGAGGCTGGAGATGCGGTTGACCTTCACGCCTGGTGCCAGCTCGATCTCGTAACGGGTCACGGTCGGCCCCGGCACGATCTTGGTCAGTGCGGCATCGACACCGTGCTGGGTCAGGGTCTCTTCGAGCTGACGAGCCGTGTCCTCGAGCGCGCGCTTGTTGATCTCGCCACCGGTGCCTTCGTCGAGAAGGCTCAACGGGGGCAGCTTGTAGCCCTCGGCATGAGGCGTGGGAGCGAGAGATACCGGCTGTGGCTTCGGCTTCGGGGTGGCCGGCTCTTTGGGCTTCTCGCCTTTCGGCCGGGCCGGCTTGGGACGCTCATGACGCCCGCGGTTCGAGGTCTCCGGCTTCACAACGCGATCTGGCACAGGAGCTGCCCGCTCCACACGGGCACCGGCCATGGCCGTTGCCGCCAAGCCCCGTGCTGAACGAAAGATGTCGGCGATTCCCGCGGCCAGCTCCCGAACGCTGGTCTGGGTCATGATCAGGACGCCCATCCCCATGGCGGCGGCAAGCACCACGAAGGCGCCCCACGTTCCGAGGATTCGCCGCATCGGGAATGCGATGAGGGAACCAACCGCACCCCCGCGTTCTTCGACCATCTCGACATTCGGAGCCAGGGCCACGGCCCCGGTCATGAGATGGAAGAGCGCGAGCGATCCGAGGAAGGTGACGATGCCACCGATGAAGAGACGTTTGGCACCATCCCGTGGCTTGCCCACGATCATCGCCACCCCGATCCCGGCAAGAGCGATCGGGAGGGCGAAACGCCAAACGCCGAAGAGGAGACGGCTGCCACCGGCCATGCCTTCCCCTACCGGGCCGGCCAGGTCGACGAAGGCGAGCAAGATCAGGATGGCCACGACCACGAGGATCAAGCCCCAGATGTCGTCGGTCTGACGCCCCAGTGTGTTACGCACCGAAGCACGAGCCGTCGCCAGCTTCTGACGGACCGTGTTCCTAGGCGCTTTCCTGGGCGCTGTCTTCTTCTTTGCTGTGGACACCCGTCTCCGCCCGGAGGACCCCTTCCGGGTGGGTGTCCTGGTTCCCATGTACCGGAAACATTACATGGGGTCGGGATTTGGTCGTGGAATCCCCCAGAGTCGTATTTTCACGCCATGTCGGGCCTCTGTACCTGAGCCGATGAGACGAAACCCGAGCCCGAGATGGCGAGGTCTGGCCCTTGCCGTCTCGCTATGTGCGGCGTGCCAGGGTGCAGGTGCTTCGACCACGATGGTGCCCGAGCCGCCTTCGACGACCACGAGTGTCGACGCCTCTACGACCTCCTCCACGACGCCAACCACAACCACCACAACCAACCCGAGCACCACCACGACGACTGCACCGATCACGACCACCACCGCGGCCCTCACAACCACGGCCGCCGCCCCCGCTTGCGAGGTCGTTGCCCACCCCATTCCCCCGGACGCCACCGAGCTGCAGGCGATCGATGCCGATGTCGATGGAGACGGGACTCACGACGTCGTGACCGGCTACGTGTCGCAGGGCGGGTCGTACCTGCATGTGGGGCTGGCCACAGGGCTCGGCATGTCGCTCCGAGTAGACGAACTGTTCAGCGACCCCGGCCCGATCCCGATGTCGAGGCCAGTCGGAGTCGTCGAGATGTCGGGCGACCGGGTAATCATGGCCGAGGGCCGGGCGATCCTGGTCGGGGCGCAGTACGTGTTCGTTGCGTTTCGTGACTGTGCCCTCCAGCCTGCCTCGCTGATTGGGGGTGGAATGCCCGAGATCTGGACTGGCGGCGGTGCAAATCACGCCGACTGGTTCACTTGCGGGCCGGACGGAGTGGTCATGCGGGAGTTCAGCCTGGATGACCCGGTCGCCGACCCGCAGATCTACACCGGCGCAACCGCGAACGCCTTCTCATACCAGCCACCGTCCTTTCACGAACTGGGCGTGGTCGATCCTGGAGTCAGCTTCCCGATCAGCCGCCCGGACTTGCTCGCCGCGCTCCCGCCTTGCGCCGCTTGACGGGCTAGAGCTCCATGACGACGGGGACGATCACCGGCCGTCTCGCCGTTTCGGCCCGTATCACCCGCCCTGTTGCCTGACGGATCGTCTTCTGCAGCTCACCGATGTCGGAGCGCCCGCTCGCGTGCTCGACGATGGCCGCGTTGACTGCGTCGGCCGCCTTCTCGAGGACAGTGCTTGGATCGTCCATCAAGCCATGGCTGTCCATGTCGGGGCCGTAGACCACTTCGCCGGTGTCGTGGTCGATGCCAACCGTGACGACCACTACTCCTTCGTCGGCCAGATGGGACCGGTCGCGTAACACCGCCGACTGGACATCACCCACCGATGATCCGTCCAGGTAGACGAAGCCGGCCGGGACCGCCCTTCGCATGACCTGGGTCTTCTTCCCCTTGAGGATCACCCGGTCCCCGTCTTCGAGCACATCGACGTGACGGATGCCCATGCGCCGGGCGAGCTCGGCGTGGGCGTGGAGATGCCGGTACTCGCCGTGCACCGGGACGAATGCCTGTGGTCGGACGAGGTTGATGAACGTCAGCAACTCGTCGCGGTTGGCATGTCCAGACACATGAACGGGGGCGTTGGTGCCGTGCACCACTCTGGCCCCGCGTCGGGTCAGGTTGGAGATCACCTTCGACACCGCCCGCTCGTTACCGGGGATCGGCCTGGCCGAGATGAGTACGGTGTCGCCCTCCCCCACCTCGACGAACTTGTGCTGGCCCTGGGACATCAGAGAGAGGGCCGCAAAAGGCTCACCCTGGCTGCCCGTCGTGATCAGAAGCTGCTGCTCGGGTGGGAGAGCATCCATCTCCTTGATGTCGATCACGGACTTCTCGGGGATGTCGAGTGACTTCAGCTCGGAGGCGATGGTGGTGTTTCGATGCATGGAGCGCCCGAAGAAGGCGATCTTCCGCCCGTTGGCGATGCCGGCGCCGGCGATCTGCTGAATGCGATGGATATGGGATGCGAAGCATGCGGCGATCACCCGGCCGGTCGAATCCCGGATGGCGTCGGAGATCGGCTGGCCAACCGAGCTCTCCGATGGCTCGAATCCGGGGCGCTCCGCGTTGGTTGAATCCGCCATCAGCAACCTCACCCCACGTCGGCCGAGGGAGGCGAACGCCGGCAGATCGGTGGGCACGCCATCGATGGGAGTCGGGTCGAGCTTGAAGTCGCCTGAGTGCACGATGACACCCTCCGGCGTCTCGATAGCCACTGCGCTGGCATCCGGGACCGAATGACTCACCGGGATCAGCTGAATGCGAAATGGGCCCTGATCCACCCATTTCTTCACCGGCACGTGACGGAGGTTCGCCTCGACACCGAGCTCGTCGATCCTGCCCCTGGCCAGTTCGATGGTCAGCCTCGTGCCGAGCACCGGCACGTTGACCTCCCTGAGGAAGTACGCCAATGCGCCCGTGTGATCCTCGTGGCCATGGGTCAGGATCACACACTCGACGTCCCCGGACCGCTCGACCAGCCACGACCAGTCGGGGAAGACCAGGTCGACGCCGAGCATGTCGTCCTCAGGGAACATGAGCCCGCAGTCGATCAGCGCGATCCTGCCCTCTACCTCGACGGCTGCACAGTTGCGGCCGATCTCGCCGAGCCCCCCGAGGAAGGTGACCGAGACGCTCACAGGCCCTGGAGGGCGCCCACGGCCTTCTCGACCGCGGCCAGTGTCTCCTCGGACGCCGGCGCGAGGGGTAGGCGGACTTCGCCCACCGGCTCCCATAGCCGGTCCATCGCCCCTTTCACCGGTGTGGGGTTCGTCTCGAGGAAGCAAGCCTCGCAAAGTGGAAGAAGCAGATGATGGAGCCTCCTCGCCTCTCCAACGTCACCTTCGAGGGCGGCTCGGACCATGGCTGCCACTGCCCGACCGGCGAGATGGGAGACAACCGACACCACCCCAACTGCTCCCACCGCCAGCATCGGCCACGTGAGCGAGTCCTGTCCGCTGTACACGGCCAGGCCCGGGACGCGGTTGACGGTGTGGCCGGTGAACTCCAGATCCAGGACGGCGTCCTTCACCGCCACGATGTTCTCGTGCTCGGCAAGACGGGCCATCGTGTCGATCTCGATCCTTGTGCCGGTGCGCCCGGGGATGTTGTACAGCATCACAGGCAGGCCCACGTCGGCCATCGCTGAGAAATGCCCGGCGAGGCCCGCCTGATCGGGGCGGTTGTAATAGGGAGTCACGGCGAGGACGCCGTGACAGCCGATCTCGGCAGCCTTCTCTGTCAGGTGAACCGAATCGGCCGTGTCATAGGTCCCGGTGCCGGCCACCACATAGGTGTCCTTCTCGGCAACCGCATCTACCACGGTCTTGTAGAGGGCCACCTTTTCCACCCCGCTCAAGGTGGGTGATTCGCCGGTCGTGCCGGTGATCACCAGGGCGTCGCTTCCATTGTCGGAGAGGAAACGGGCGAGACGCCACGCCTGCTCGTGATCGACGTCACCAGCACTGGTGAAGGG
>JALDXM010000028.1:0-11573 GCA_032155085.1 Actinomycetota bacterium
CCGGCTGACGGTCGTATCGGAACTCGGCGTCGTAGTCGTCCTCGAGGATCACCCCATCGACTTCGTCTGCCCAGGCAATCAGGTCGCGTCGGCGCGACGGGCTGAGGACGACACCGGTGGGGCATTGGTGGGCCGGTGTCACGAGCACGGCGCGGGCACCGATCTCCCGCAGGCGCCCGACGTCGACGCCGTGGTCGTCGACGGGAACCGGCACCGCGTCCAACCCGGCGCGACGAGCGATGACGTCGTGCTCGCGAGGGCCGGGATCCTCCAGCGCGATGCGCCGGATCCCGCTCTGTGCAAGCGTTGCGAGGACGAAGGCCAATCCCTGGCGGAAACCAGAAACGATCACGGCGTCCTCGGCGACGGCGCAGCCTGAGCGGACGCGACGGTGGTAGGCGGTCACAACCTCTCGCAGGTGTCTCGAACCGGCTGGATCCTCGTCACCCAACTCGGCGGTCGGGAGGGTCCGTGTTGCCTCCGACACCGCCCAAGTCCAGGCGGTCAGGGGCACCGAGCCGAGATCGGGGATGCCGTACTCGAAGTCGATCTCGACCGGTCGGGACGTTGGGGACGAGGCTGAGGCCGCAACGACGCCGGGCGCTTGCCCGGCCTGCCTGCCGGCCGGCATGGCGGCCACCCGCGTCCCCGATCCGACGGCAGCCTCTACGTACCCTTCGGCCAGCAGCTGCTCGTACACCTCGACGATCGTGCCCCGTGAGACGCCGAGCTGCTCGGCTAGACGTCGGGTCGATGGCAGGCGCTCTCCGGCTTCGAGCCGGCGCTCGCGGATCGCCGCTCGCAACTGGTCCTGGATCTGAATCCTGAGCGGACTACTACCGCGTTCCAGGGTGACCAGAAGGTCGGGCCCGCCGCGTCCCCATTCCACCGTCATTTCACCAGCGTAACCAAATGGTCCACTCAAGAGCCTCTGAATTGGACCTTCCTGATGTACCGCATCATCCGTAGGGTCGGTGCCATGAACCCCGGAGTCCTTCTGGCATTCTCATCGGCTCTCGCGTACGGCGCCGCAGACTTCATTGGAGGTACCGCCTCACGTCGGTTTTCGTCGTGGCAGGTCGTCCTGGTTGGCCAGACTGCGGGTGCCCTCGTCATGCTCGCATCAGGACTTCTGATTCCGGGCAGCCCGGTCGGATCGGACTTCGCATGGGCGCTCCTGGCCGGGGGCGGCTCAGCCACCGGGAGCATCTTCTTGTTCCTGGGGCTCGCCCGCGGACGGATGGGCCTGGTCGCACCGATCTCGGCGGTCGGAGCCGCGGTCCTGCCGGTGTTGGTGGGTGTCGCCGTCGGTGAACCGCCCAGTTGGCTGATCTGGATAGGTTTGGTCGCTGCCCTTTCGGGGATCTGGTTGGTCTCCCGCGACGCGGCGTCGGATCATCCAGCGGCAGTCGTCGAGAGGGCCGCGGCGAAGAGGGGAGCACTCTTAGACGGCGTCCTCGCAGGCGGAGGCTTCGGGATCCTTTTCGTGGCACTCGGCCAAATCTCAGATGACGCCGGTCTGCTGCCGCTAGCTGCGAACCAATTGGTGGGCGCGATCCTGACGTTGGCCTTTGCTGCGTGCCTCAGACAGCCGTGGCGGCCTCGCCGAGGCGTGGTCGCCAGGGGCAGCGCGTCCGGTCTGCTCGGGGCTCTGGGCACCCTCGCATTCGTGGTCGCCACCGGAATGACCAGCCTCGGCACGGCCGGGGTGTTGGCCTCCCTCTATCCCGCCATCACCGCACTCCTCGCAGCCGGCTTGCTCGGAGAGCGGATCGGAACTGGACAACTCGCGGGAATTGGAGTTTGCACTGCTGCGGTCGCGGCCCTGGCCCTTGCATGAGCACGACACCATCGAGGAACGAAGTGGCATACACGTTTGGAAGGTCGCTGCGGACCACCGGCACCCCGTGGCCTGGGACACTCACCACGCCGAGGCGAAAGGAATCCACATGCTGAAACGAGTAACGGATGGTGTTCTGATCCACCAGAGCGAGTTACTCCAGAACAACTCCGTTGTGGTGCAAGGCCGGGCCGGAACGTTGCTCATCGACGCCGGGATAACAGGCGATGAAATGGTCTGCCTGGCGAACGACGTTCGTGACTTGGGCCAGCCAGTCGTGGCGGGGTTCTCGACCCATCCTGATTGGGATCACGTGCTCTGGCACACCGATCTCGGCGAAGCCCCTCGTTACGGCACAGCCCGCTGCGCCGCTTTCATGCGAGATCTGCGGTCGGAGGCGGACTGGGAGGACCGTGTCGCCGAGGGCCTACCGCCGGAGATCGCCGGGGAGATACCGCTCGACCTGTTCGGCCTCATCACCGGGCTGCCTGCCGGGACCGGACAGGTTCCTTGGGATGGCAATGAAGTCCGGATCATCGAGCATCCGGCACATGCGGAGGGTCATGCGGCGCTGTTGATCGAGGAAAGCGGTGTTCTCGTTGCCGGCGACATGCTTTCCGACATCCTTGTCCCTTTCCCCGACATGGGCGCGGCGAATCCAATAGAGGACTACCTCGTTGGGCTACAGGTGCTCGAGGACGTGGCTGACGACGTTGATGCCCTCATCCCCGGTCATGGGTCGGTTGCCCGAGCCGATCAGACACGCGTACGGATCGAACAGGATCGAGCGTACGTGCACGCCCTGCGTGACGGCCATGCCCACGATGACCCGCGCCTTGGTCCATCGGCCACGTTCGGCCAGGATTGGCTCCCCGGCGTATATGAATGGCAACGACAGCAGCTCTCCAACACGGAGCCCGACGCCCCGCCCGGTCCCTGAGTTCACCGGACTGAGCCCTTTTCACCAGACAGCGCCAAACGACAGCGACTTCAGTCGACGTCCTGATCGGCCATCGTCGGGATCGAGCCGTCGGTCTGGTGCATCACCTCGTGGGTCATGATGAGCTCGGCGAAGTTTGGCGGGTCCTCCACGTCGACCGAGATCAGATGACGGGTCACCGGCCCGCCGGCCCGGTCGAAGGCGCGGGCCCGGGCGATTATGTCCGCGGAGGCGTCGTCGATCCGACGATGCTGGGCGAGGTGCTCCTCCCATGACCCGGTTGCGAACAGCTCGGTGAGCCGGGTCGGGTCGCTCACGTTCCGCAGGAGGCGCCATCGGTAGGCGCCGGTGCGAAGCCGGACCAGGCGGACCAGGTTCATCACCCCGATGAAGTCGTCGAGATCGGCAAGGTCGATCTTCCAGGAGTTCAAGATCAGGACGGGCCCGCCCTCGACCGTCTCCTCGTCGTGTGAGGGCCCGGGCCGATCGGCGCTGAACTCCGGGGACTCGATGGCGTCCACGCTGGGGATCCGGAACAGTGGGACCAGAGCACCGAGGACCACCGAGGCCGAGCAGAGGATGATGATGGCCTGACCCGTTCCCACGGCATCGGCCAGGATCCCGGAGAGGATCGAGCCGATTGGCATGATCCCCAGGAAGGAGAAGCTGTAAAGCGACATGGCCCGGCCCCTGATCCACTCAGGGGCCATGAGCTGTGCGCTGGCGTTGAGATTGGTGAGAGTGAGGACCCAGAAGGCGCCGGAGAAGAACATGAAGAACCCGGCCATTGCCACAGTGGTCGACAGCCCGAGCCCGATCCCGACCAGCCCGAAAGAGCAGATGGTGAGCACGGGGGCCCAATGGTGGAAGCGGTCGATGAACCTCTGTCTGAGCGCCGTGGCCACGAGAGCTCCTGCACCCATGGCGCCGAGCAGGATGCCGAGGGTGCCCGGGGTCCCGCCGATGGCGAGGTTGTGCCCCGGCAGCACCGATTGGACCACAGACGATGTGATCGCGAACAACGAGACGAGGAGGAGAAGGCTGCGGAACGCCGGGGTGAACCGGGCGTAGCGGATCCCGAGCAGGATCGCGGTGCCGAGTGGCGCGGGATCCCGTTCCCTGCGCACGAAGGTGGACCTCACCAGCAGGAGGCCGGCGATCACGAAGCCGTAGGTCAAAGCGTTGATGCCGAAGCCGACCGCCGCCCCGAACACGGCGTAGATGAGACCGCCAAGAGCCGGTCCGAGGGCACGAGCGACGTTGAACGCAGCGGATTGGAGGGCGACAGCTGAGGCGATCAGGCCCCGCGGGACCATGTCGGGGAGGAGGGCCTGCCAGGTAGGGAGATTGAGGGCCACCCCCGTCCCCAACACGAATCCAAGACCCAGCAGAAGTGCCGGCGTGATGACGCCGGTCCAGGTCAGGATGGCCATCGCCAACGCAGATCCGCCCATGATCGCCTGGGCCAGGATCATGAGCTTGGCCCGGTCGAACATGTCGGCGAGCGCGCCGGCGGCGAGTGCGAAGAAGAGAAGAGGAAGTGAGGTCGACGCGACCATCATCCCCACCCAGGTGTTGGACCCGGTGAGGTCGAGCATCAACTGGGATGAGGAGAGGCTCTGGATGAACGTCCCGAACGCGGACAGCATCGACGCCACCCAGAGCGTGCGGAAAGAGCCGTAGCGAAGAGGGGCGACCGCCGAGGTCATCGGGTATCAGGGTAGGCCCGGTAGGTTCCGGTCGTGGTACGCGATCTGGCCTACTTCATCTCCGGTGATGCCGGGCCCGGGCCAGGGGTGCTCGTGCTCCATTCCTTCTGGGGCCTGACCAAGTCGGTGAAGAGTCTGTGTGACGATCTGGCCGATCACGGTTTCACCGTCCTCGCCCCGGACATCAACTTCGGCGAGCTTCCAGCCTCCGAGCAGGAGGCCATCGACCATCTGGGGAAGGCAGACCCCAACCGGCTCGCCTCGCTGGTGCTGTCATCGGCCAAGTTGCTCCATGAGAAGTCGACCGAGGGGCCGATCGGGATCGTGGGATTCGGCATGGGCGGTTCACTCGCCCTTTGGGCGTCGGTCCGCCTCGCCGACGTGGTCGACGCCGCAGTCTCCTTCTACGGGAGCCAGCAGATCGACTTCGCCGGATCCAAGGCGTCCTACCTGATCCACCTGGCCGAGGATGACGAATACGTGACCGATGACGAGGCAGCCTTCATGGAGGCGACGATGCGTCTCGAGGACCTCGAGGTCGATGTGGAGCGACTCCCTGGGACCAGACATGGTTTCGCCGATCCCGATGGCGGCAGCTTCGACCCCGAAGCGTTCGATCGAGCCTGGGCACGAACCCTGGCCTTCCTCGAGGAACGGCTGGCAAGCACCTGATAATTGGCCGTCAGCCGATCAATTGATCGAGCAGGGACCTGACCCTGGTCCCGATGTCATCCCTGATCGGCCTGATCTCATCGAGGGACAGGTCGGAAGGGTCAGCCAGCTCCCATTCGATGTAACGCGTGCCGCGAAACACGGGACAGGTGTCCCCGCAACCCATGGTCACCACCACGTCGGCGGCCCTGATTGCATCGTCCGACCAAGGACGTGGGGTTTCGCCGGCGATGTCGATGCCTACCTCCCTCATCGCCTCGATGACCGCCTCGTTGACTTGGTCAGCCGGCTCGCTGCCGCCGGAGAGGACCTGGATCCTGTCTCCGCCCAGCTCTCGGGCCCACCCGGCTGCCATCTGGGATCGACCAGCGTTGTGCACGCATGCGAACAGGACGCTCGGCTTGTGCCCGTTGCTCACCCGGAGGGCTTCGTCGCCCGGACAATCATCGATGCCATCCCCTCGGCTACCTCATGGCTGGGAGTCAAGCTCACGTCGGTGAATCCGACGCTCGTCAGGCCTGCCTGGTACTCGGACACCGACAATGCCCCGGCGATACAGCCCACCCAGCTTCCCCTCTCGGCCCTTTCCTCCATCGTCAGCGTGTCATCGGCCACGATGTCACTGATACCGATCCGTCCGCCCGGACGCAACACCCGATGCATCTCGGCGAACACGGCAGGTTTGTCCACGGCCAAATTGATCACACAATTCGAGATGATCACGTCGACGGTCTCTTCCCCGAGTGGGATCTCTTCGATGAGCCCTTCGAGAAACTCGATGTTCTTCACGCCCGCCTCGCGGGCGTTTCTGCGGGCTAGTTCGAGCATCTCCTCCGTCATGTCCACCCCGTAGGCAAACCCCGATGGGCCTACTCGCTTTGCGGAGAGGATGACATCGATTCCTCCACCGGAGCCGAGATCGAGCACGGTCTCACCCTCACGCAGATCGGCCACTGCGGTGGGATTGCCACACCCGAGGCTGGCAGTGACTGCATCAGCGGGCAGGCTCGACAACTCGCCGTCGGTGTACAGGCCCCCGGTCACGTCACAACACTCTTCGCGCAGGCCCAGAGCGCTGTCGGCGTACTTCCGGCGTACCTCTTCCCGCATCAGGATCTGGTCGGATCTCATCATTTGGCCCTCCACATATTGACAGTTGTCGATATGAATCTACGCCATCATATCGACAACTGTCAATACGAGCCTATGATGGGCGTCATGCAAGCCATCGAAGAGTGCTGCACGCCGCTTCTGGTCGACCCGATCGACAGCGCTGACGCGGAGACCCTGGCTGCCGGGTTCAAGGTGCTCTCCGATCCGGTGCGTCTCCGGCTGCTCAGTCTCATCGCCAACACACCGGATGGTGAGGTGTGTGCATGTGACCTCTCCGATCCGGTGGGGAGAAGTCAGCCAACGGTCAGCCATCATCTCTCGATCCTGGTTGGAGCGGGTCTGATCGAGCGTGAGCAGCGGGGCAAGTGGGCCTGGTACCGGGTCGTCCCGGACCGGGTCCAAGTGCTCCGTGACGCGCTCAGTTCGACGTCCCACGCGTAACGCGCGGCTGAGCGACAGACCGCTAGCTTCGCGCCGAGCCAAAGAACGGACTGAGTTTGACCTATTCGATGGGATGGCCGCGATGGGCCCTGATCGTCTTCGGCCTTGTCTCACTGACTCTCGGCATCCTGGCTCTGGTTTGGCCCGAACTGACGATCCTCGCGCTGGTGATCGTTCTCGGCATCGAGATTCTGATCTGGGGTGTCATGCTGATGGTCAACGCTTTCAAGGGGGGTCAGGGGCGAATCCTGGCGGTGATTCTGGGTGTCCTCGCCCTGATCGCCGGGACTGCACTGTTCCTCCGTCCGTTGCGCAACCTCCCGGCGGTCGTGATCGTTGTCGCCTTGTTCTTGGTGGTTGGAGGGCTCATCGAGGCCATCGGCTCAATCGTGGACAGGGGCAGAGGTTGGGGCTGGGAGCTCCTCTCGGGCCTGGCCTCCGTTGCCGCCGGCATTCTCGTGATCACCTGGCCGGAGATCACGCTGGGGATCATCGCCATGGTCGTCGGCATCTGGATGATCGTCATGGGCGTCGTGAGGATCATCGCTGCCGTCATGCCTCCGGGGAGCGGCGCCCCACCCACGGCTGTCGCGGTCTGAGGAGCCGATCTGATGAGGGCCGAGCAACTCACTGAGCCCGTTGCGTACCACGGTGAGGGCCCGGTGTGGTCCGACGCTTGGGGTGGGCTGCGCTGGGTCGACATGCTCGACGGAGACGTGCTCTCGCTGGGGGCGGATGGCTCGATCGAACGCCGTCACGTCGACGACGTGGCAGCCATTGTCCGGCCCCGGCGTGGCGGGGGAGCGGTGCTTGGAATCGAGCGCGGCTTCGCCCTCGAGGATCCAGACGGGACGCTCCGACGCCTCGGTGATCTCTGGGGCGGCGATGACGTTCGGATGAACGAGGGTGGGTGCGACCCGGACGGACGGTTCTACTGCGGGTCGATGGCCTACGACCAGCGCTGGGGAGCAGGATCTCTCTACCGGCTGGACCCGGACGGCCGGGTGAAAGTGGTGCTCGAAGGAGTCACCATCTCCAACGGGCTCGATTGGAGCCCGGACGACTCGGTCGCCTACTACGTCGACACTCCGACCTATAAGGTGTCGATGTTCGACTACGACACCAACGGTGACCTCGCCGATAGACGGACTCTGGTTGAGATCCCGGTCGAGCAAGGTGACCCTGATGGCCTCGCCGTCGATGTCGAAGGTGGGATCTGGGTGGCCCTGTTCAAAGGGGGCGCAGTGCATCGATACACCGCCACCGGCAAACTGGACGAGGTGATCGAGGTGGAAGCTCGCCAGGTGACGGCTTGTTGTTTCGGAGGGCCAGATCTGGATCGCCTCTACATCACCACCTCGCGGGAGAACTTGGAGCCCGACGACGATCCTCTGGCCGGCTCTCTGTTCACCGCCGAGCCCGGAGTGGCCGGGCTCCCGGTGCGAGAGTTCGCCGGCTAGACCACTAAGCCGCTTCTCCGGCTTCGGCCCAGAGTGAGCGCATCAGCTCGGACCGTTCCAGCAGGTCGTTGAGGGTCCCCCGGTCGACGATCCGGCCCTGGTCCATTACCAGGATCTGATCGGCCCGCGACAGGGCTGCACGCCGATGGGAGACGACCAGGCAGGTCACGTCCCGCTGGCCGAGCAGACGACGCCACAACTCGGTCTCGGTGTGGACATCGAGGGCCGAGGAGAGGTCGTCGAAGACCAGGAGCTCGGCGTCGGTCGCAAGCATCCGGGCTGCGGCGGAGCGCTGAACCTGACCCCCGGACAGCTTCACCCCCCGTGCCCCGACCAGGGTCTGCTCGCCCATCTCGAGACGCTCCAGGTCCGGCTCGAGCACAGCCAATTGCACCGCTTCTCTCAGACGCTCACGGGAGACCCGTTGTCCTAGTGCGATGTTGTCCGCCAGGGATTCGGAGAAGAGGCGTGGCACCTGAGCGGTGTAGGCCGACCTCGGTGGCACGAAGAATGTGGCGCGGTCCTCGACCAACTTCTCGTTCCAACGCACATCACCCTCCGAAGGGACCAGGCCGAGAAGGGCACGAACCAGCGTGCTCTTCCCCGATCCAATCCTCCCAGTCACCACGGTGAACGAGCCCTTCTCGACATCGAAATCCACCCCTTCGAGGCCCTCCCCGCCATCGGGGAACCAGTGGTTGAGCCCCCGCACCTCGAGCTTGCTGAGGGGCTCGATCCCGATGTCGGGGAGGTCGATTTCGGGGACGTCACCCTCCAAGGAGACCCGGGTCCGATCGAGCAACTCTTCGTCGGGAGCGTCGACTGCCAAGGCGCGCATCCGCTCGTAGGCCACTCCAGTCCTTCGATGCTGGGCGATGATGTCGCCCACGAATGCCATGTAGTCCGTGAGACGAGGCAGATAGGTGAGGAACAGGGTCAGCTCCCCGATCGTGAAAGACCCGTCGCTGATCGAGTCGGCAGCCACCAGCAGGACGATGGCGACGGTGATGGTCGACATGTTGCGGTTGATGCCACGGAGTACCTCCGTGAGGAAGGTGTCAGAAAGCGCGGCCTTGTGACGGGTCTCGTTGAGCCGGTGAAGTCGGGCGATCATCTGATCCTCGGCCGCTGCCAGCTTGATCGCCTGAACACCGCCAAAGGTCTCGCCGATGAACCCGGTTACCTGGTCGGTTGCCTCTCGCATCGCACGACGGCGCTTGCGGATCTGTGGGCTGAGGGCCTGGGTGAGGATCATGGTCAGGACCAGGGGCACGAGGAGGATGGCGGTCAAACCGGCGTCGATCGACGCCATGACTGCGACTGCTCCAATTCCGAACACCAGCAGGCCGCCCATGTCCACCCAGTTCTCCATGTACTCGAGGACGTCGTCGACGTCGTCACGGAACGTGCTGACGGCATGACCCGGCGCCAAGGGGATGACCCTGGAACCGGGTGCCTCCATCAGCCATCGGAGCAAGTTGCGTCGCAGCTGGAGGGACTGTTCCAGCCAATGCTTTATCCACTGTCGATCGCCCAGCCAGATGACCAGGTTCCGCCCGATGGCGAGGACCGCGAAGACGATGGCCGGGGCCCAGGCTGTCTCGTCGACAGGGCTCCCCTGAGCGAGCCTGTCGAAGACCATCGCAATCAAGATTCCGAAGGCGAGAGGGAGGCCGTGCACGATGGTCCACATCGCGAAGCAGAACAGGAACCTGCCCGGCCGGTACTTGATCACTTCCCAGACCAAACGCAGCGTGCTCATGGCCGGGTGTCTCCAAGGATGTCGCCCCGACCGGCCGCGAGGAGGGCTGCATATCGGGTGGACGGATCAGATGCGAGCTGCTGTCGGGGCCCGTGCTCCACTATGCGACCGGCGTCGACCACCATGATCTCGTCGGCGAGGCGGACTGTCTCGAGCCGGTGGGCGATGATCACAACGGTGCGGCCGGCGTAGAGACGCTCGGTGGCGGTGGCGAGCAGGTTCTCGGTCACCGGATCGAGCCGTGACGACGGCTCGTCGAGGATCACCACCCCGGGGTTCTGTAGGAAGACTCGGGCGAAGGCCAGCAGTTGTTGTTCCCCGGCGGACAGGCCCTGGCCCTCGCTGCCCAGCGCCGTGTGCAGCCCGAGGCCGCGGATCCAGTCGCCCAGCCCGACTGGGTCGAGCACGGCGTAGATCTCCTCGTCTGTTCTCTCCTCGAAGAACGTGAGGTTGTCCTTGATCGTCGCCTCGAAGAGCTGCACGTCCTGGGTGACGACGCCGACCGATTCCTTCAAGGAATCCATCCGCACCTGACGCAGGTCCTTGCCTCCCACCCGCACCACCCCCGTGTCGGGGTCGTAGAGCCGGGCGATGAGACGGGTGATCGTGGTCTTGCCTCCTCCGGTCCGCCCCAAGAGGCCGAGGGAACGTCCTGGGTCCAGGGTGAAGCTGACGTCTTCGAGCACGCCCCGGTCTTCATAGGCAAACGAGACATCCTCGAACTCGATCGACAGCGGACCTGGCGTCAACTCATCGGTGCCGTCGGCGATCGAGGAATTGAGATGCCGCAGGTGGTCGATGCGAACGATGCCCCCGGCAGCTTTCTGCAGCTCCTGCAGTTCCTGGGGCATCTGCTCGATCGGGCGTCGCACCACCTGGACGTACTGGAGGATCAGGAAGGCAGTCCCGACAGTGATCGTGCCGTTGACGGTGAGCCAGACACCGACGATCAGCGCCAAAGCGTCACCAGCCCAGAACGCGGTGTTCGCCGACACCCACACCACGATCCGCTTGCTCCAGGCATGGACTGTCCGGGTGTAGAAGTCACGCATCACCGGGATGAAGCGGCTCATCGTGAACCTGCCGGCGCCGAGAGATCGGATGTCGTCGACGCCGGCGAGCCTCTCTTCGATGAATCCGTAGAGACGAGCCGAGGTCTCACGCTCCTCCTCGGCTGCGGCCACGGCGATGGACCGGAGCCGGAACAGGAAGAGAACAACCGCGACGACGTAGAGCGTGATGGTGATGCCCATGGCCGGGGTCTCCAGCCAGCAGACCACGATGACGCCCGTCAGGAGCACGCCGGCGGCGATCAGCCTGACCAGGAACCTCGAGATGAAATCGGAGAGAGCGGTGACGTCGCCATCGACCCTTTCGATCATCTCGCCCGGGGTGGTGTCGTTGTGAAACCCCATGTCCAGGGTGAAGAGATGGGAGGTCAGCTCCTCTCGGAGACGGTTGGTGGCGCTCCATCCGATGTCGGTTCCCAAATATGAGGCGCCGGCGTCGAGCAGCTGGTTGAGGATTCCGGCGACGAGGTAGGCGATGCCCGCCGTGGTGAGCCCGGCCACTGTCGACCCGGCGACCGCGGTGTCGATGAAGTCGTCCAGGATCAGGGGGATGACCAGTTGCAGCC
>JALDXM010000029.1:0-11511 GCA_032155085.1 Actinomycetota bacterium
GGGCGGTAGCGCCCGGTGAGCTCAGTGAGGCCGACGGCATTTGGAGCGACACGCCTCGGCTGCCACTGGCGGTGTTCACCGCCGATTGCTTCGGTGTAGTCCTCAAATCGCAATCAGCCGTCGGGGTGGCACACGCCGGATGGCGCGGGGCGGCGGGGGGCGTCGTCACGGCCTTGCGGGCCGAGATGACCGCTCATGGCCACCCGCCCGTGAGCGCGGCGATAGGTCCCGGTATCGGCCCGTGTTGCTTCGAAGTAGGACCGGAAGTGGCGCAGAGGTTTCCGCACGATGTGCGAGAGACGAGCTGGGGGGCGACGTCGGTTGATCTCGTGGCGTCGATCCGACGAGAGCTCGAGGGTCTCGAAGTCTGGCTGCTCGGAACCTGCACGATGCACGAAGAGTCCCATTACAGCCATCGCCGGACCAGGACCGCGCAGCGAATTGCGACAATCGCCTGGGTGGCATGAGTTACGAAGACGTTCGCGAGCGGATGGCCGCCGCCGCAGGTAGGGCGGGACGGGATGTCGCCTCGATCACGCTGGTGGCCGTCTCGAAGTCCAAGAGCATCGCTGACATCGAGGGGGTGTACTCCAAGGGGCACCGCGACTTCGGCGAGAACCGGGCCCAGGAGATGGCCGAGAAGGCGGCCCGGTTGCCTGAGGACATCAGATGGCATTTCGTCGGGGGCCTCCAGACCAACAAGGCCCGGTTGATAAGGCCCGTCACCCATCTACTCCACTCGATGGACCGGGAATCGCTCGGAGCGGCCTGGGCCAAGGGCAGCGGCCTGCCCCCTCCCGTGCTACTCCAGGTCAACACCGGGCTGGAGAGCCAAAAGTCGGGGGCGCGGCCGACTGAAGCGCCTCGAGTCCTGGATCAAGTAGCCGGATTGGGCATCGAGGTGCTCGGTCTGATGGCGCTGCCCCCGTACAGCGACAACCCGGAGGAGCAGCGCCCACACTTCTCGATGCTGAGGGACCTGCGAGACCGTCTCCGCCCGTCGCACCCGTCGGTCACGGAGCTTTCGATGGGCATGACCGATGACTTCGAGGTAGCGATCGAGGAAGGCTCCACGGTTATAAGGGTGGGCCGGGCTATCTTTGGAGAACGCACTTGACGGAGTGAGATGTCGTCACTGTTCTCCAAAGCCCTGATCTACCTGGGTCTCGTCGATGAGGACGGGGTCGAGTCGGAGGCCGCTGATCGCCCACCGACCGGGGCGGCCGAAGACCAGCCCCGCCGCGTCGAGCCCCGGCGGGTGGAACCCATGCCTGAGAGTCGCCGGGTCGAGCCACCACCAACATCCAGGGCCGCCAATCGCCCTGGCCTGGAGACGGTAGGGGTGGTCCGAACCGTGGACAGCCAATCGGACATCATCGTGGTCGAAGAGTTCGGCGACGCTCGCATCCTCGCTGACCGTATTCGCGACCGAGTCCCTGTCGTGCTCGACATGCGCCGAGCAGACCACGACCTGGTGCGCCGCGTGGTTGATTTCTCGTCGGGCCTCATCTACGCCCTCGACGGCTCGATGCGCAAGGTTGGCGACGGGCTGGTGATGGTCCTGCCTCCGCGGGTCACACTGAGCCGTGACGAGAAGCGCCGCCTCTCCACACTGGGGGCCTACGAGCTCGACGACGTCGACGACTGATAGGTGGCCCCTCGCATGAATCCTTGTAGAGACCATCTGTGGACCTCGGCGGCGTACTGATCCTCATCCTGCAGGTCTACTTCTACGCCGTGCTGGCGTGGGTGATCCTCTCCTGGATCCCGACCTCATCGGATCACCCGTTGGGCAGGGTGAATGTGTTCCTGGACCGGATCATCTACCCGGTGATCCTGCCCTTGCGCCGTGTCATCCCGCCTGTGCGGCTCGGAGGGGGGATGCTGGATCTGTCCCCGATCGTGTTGCTGATCGGCATACGGCTTTTGATGACGCTGGTGAGAGGGGTCTTCTGATCCTTGGAGGCGGGCCGCTCGCTTCGTATCCTCACGGCACGAGCAAGGGGTAGATAGTCATGCCAATAACACCTGCCGACATCGAGAAGAAGACTTTCTCTACCGCGCTACGCGGCTACGACCTCGACGAGGTGGACGATTTCCTGGATGAGATGGTGGTTGCAGTCCGCGCATTGGAGGAAGAGCTGGCCACAGCCCGACAGCGGGTTGCCGAGCTCGTGGGGGACCCCCAAGCCGTGGCCGCGGCTGCTGAGGTTGCCCAGCCTGCAGCACCCGGACCCGACGAGTCAGCGGTGGGCCGGGCCCTGGTAGCCGCCCAGCAAGCCGCCGATCGAATGCTGGATGACGCCCGGGCCGAGGCAGACAAGATCGTGTCCGATGCCCGAACCGAGGCCGACAACTTCGCACGCGACAGAGACGCCAAGCGGGCAGAGGTGGACGCAGAGATGAGCCAGATGACCGAACTGGTCTCGGGTGTCCGCACCAAGCTCGCTGTCCTCGCAACGACCGTGGCCGACAAGTTGGACGAGATGGACGCCGCTGTTGCCGAGGCGCAGGGCCAGGGGCCGGCGGAGCCAGAAGCGATGTCAGGTGGAGACGACGCCGATGACGCCGATGACGCCGGGGAGGACGATGCTGGTGGCGACGACACCGTCATGGACGATCAGTTGTCCGACGATGGGTCGGCGGAGTCCGGAGAAGGCGAGGTTCTCGAGGATTCCGGCGATGACACCGGGCTCGAGGTCGACACGGACGAGTCCGGCGATGGCGGTGACGACGAAGGTGCCGGGTCAGCGGAGCTCGAAGGGCTCGAGGATGGGGAAAGGGAAGGTGAGGATCAAGAGGGCTGATCTGCCCCTGTTTTCCTGATCCCAAGGGCCACTACCGCCCCATCGACTTCGAAAGGCTCGAGCGCTTCTCCGGCTGCCTCTTCCATCGAGGTGGCCAGCACTTCCGACGAGATCTGACCCTCGTGGCGCTTCAAGGCGTCGCGGACGTTTGTGTTGTCACTCGACCATGCGAGGTGAATGCGGTCGGTCACGTCGAGCCCGGCATCGCGTCTCATCCTCTGCACCCGGCTGATCACCTCCCGGGCGATGCCTTCCCGAACGAGGTCTTCGCTGAGGGTGGTGTCGAGGGCGACTGCCAGTGCGGGGCCGGTCTCGACGGCGGTTCCCTCACGAGGAGTGCGGTCGATGATGATGTCACTCGATCCGAGGTCTTCGTCGGCGACGGTCACCTTGCCGCCGGCGAGGATGTGTTCGATGTCGTCCGGGCCCAGCCCGGCGATGGAAGCCGCCGCCGCAGGCATTTTCTGCCCGAGCCGTGGCCCCAGACTCCGGAAATTGGCCCGGGCCGAGAGCCGGACCAGGTCGCTTTCGTCGCTCGAAACCGCGACTTCCTTTACGTTCAGCTCATCGGCGATGACGTCGGCATGATCCGCGATGGCGGCTGCCACGACTTCGTCGCGGGTCAGGACGGTCAGTCTTGCCAGCGGCTGGCGAACCCGCAGCCCTTGCTTCTTTCGGAGGTTGCGGCCCAGCCGAACGGCCTCCCGGACCAGTTCCATGGCAGCCTCGAGATCGGTATCGATCAAGGCGGGATCGGCCTCCGGGAAGTCGCGGTGATGGACACTTGCCACGGCATCGGCCTGGTGACGAGCGACGAGATCCTGATACATGTGCTCGGTCATGAACGGGAGAACAGGGGCCAGCACCTCGATGAACGTCGTCAGCACCTCATAGAGGGTGGCGAAGGCGGCAAGCTTGTCTGCGTCGCCTTCCCCCGATTCACCACGGGTGCGCCAGAAGCGACGTCTTGAGCGACGCACATACCAGTTGGTCAGATGGTCGATGAAGCCGAGAGTGGGCGGCACGACGTTGTACAGGTAGTAGCCCTCCATTTGGGTGTTGACCTCTGAGACCAGGCTCTGGAGCACCGAGAGGATCCACCGGTCCAGCTCGGGACGATCGGCGGGAGCGGGTGCCGCGTCGAGATCGAAAACCGTGATCCCATCCGCTTCGGCGTAGGTGGTGAAGAAGCTGTAGGTGTTCCACATCGGGAGGAGCACGGTGCGCACCACTTCGGCCACTCCGTCGCTGCTGAAGCGGAGTGGCTCGGCACGCAAGACCGGCGAGTTGATCAGGAAGGCCCGCAGGGCGTCGGCCCCCATGTGATCGAAGATCTCCGACGGATCCGGGTAGTTCTTGAGGCTCTTCGACATCTTCCGGCCATCCTCGGCGAGGATCAACCCGTTGACCACGCAGTTCTCGAACGCGGGCTTGTCGAACAAAGCCGTGGAGAGGACAATCAGCGTGTAGAACCATCCTCGGGTCTGGTCCAGCCCTTCAGCAATGAACTTCGCCGGGAAGGCAGCCTCGAACCGCTCGGCGTTCTCGAACGGGTAGTGGAGCATCCCGTAGGGCATTGAGCCCGACTCGAACCAGCCGTCCAGCACCTCGGGGACCCGAATCATCGAGCCATCGCACGACGCACAGGCCCAGCCGATGTCGTCGACGACGTGTTTGTGCAGGTCGCTCGGGCGTTGGCCTGACAGCTGCTCCAACTCGTCCAGCGAACCAACGGCAACCGCCTCCTCACATTTCGTGCACTCCCAGACCGGGATGCAAGAGCCCCAATAGCGATTTCGGCTGATGGCCCAGTCTCGGGCGCCCGCAAGCCAGTTCCCGAAGCGTCTCGTCCCGACGTACTCCGGCACCCAGTGGATGCCATCGTTGATCTCGACCATGCGGTCCCTGACGTCTTCGACCCTGACGAACCAGGTGGGGATCGCCTTGTAGATCAGGGGCGTGCCGGTCCGCTCGCAGAAGGGGTACGAGTGAGTGACCCGGCCGGCGTGGACGAGCTTGCCCGATTCCCTCAACAGGTCGATGAGCGTCACATCGGCCACCTTCACGTTCTGGCCTGCAACCTCAGGCACCTCATCTGTGAAGTCCCCCTCGGCGTCCACTGGATCGACCAATGCATCGATCCCGGCCCCCTTGAGGGCGTAGAAGTCGGCCTCGCCATAGGCGGGTGCCATATGGACGAGCCCGGTGCCTTCGTCCATCGCCACCTCGGGTGATGAGATGATGCGGAAGGCGCCTGCTCCCCGCTGTTCCTCGAAGTAATCGAAGGGAGGGCTGTACTCGACACCCATGAGCGCCAAGCCTTTGGCCCGGGCGACAGTCAGTGCGCCCTCCCCGAAGACAGTCTCGGCCCTCTGCTCGGCGATCCAGAAGTGGGCGCCGTCATCGGCGACCCGGACGTAGTCGATGTCTTCACCCACTGCCACTGCCAGGTTCCCGGGCAGCGTCCATGGGGTAGTGGTCCAGATCAGGAGGAAATCCCCGTTCTCGACCGGCCCGGTCCCCTTCACCACTTCGAGCTTGACCGTTATCGAAGGGTCTTCGACGTCGCGATAGTCCTTGTTGGCCTCGAAGTTGGACAGGGGAGTAGACGCCCCCCAGGAGTAGGGGAGCACCTTGAAGTCCTTGTAGACCAGGCCCTTGTCCCAGAGTTGCTTGAAGACCCACCAAACGGTCTCCATGTACTCAGGGTCCATCGTCTTGTAGTCGTTCTCGAAGTCCACCCACCGACCGATCCGCGCTGTGAGCACCTCCCAGTTCTCGGTGTTGGCTTGAACCAGGCTCCGGGCGGCCTCGTTGAACCTGTCGACCCCGTACTCGGCGATCGCCTTCGGACCCGAGATGCCAAGGCGCTTTTCGACCTCCATCTCGATGGGCAGGCCATGAGTGTCCCAGCCGAACCGGCGCTCGACCCGATACCCCCGCATGGTCCAGTACCGGGGGACCATGTCTTTTATCACTCCGGCGAGGAGATTGCCGTAGTGCGGGCTGCCGGTAGGGAACGGCGGCCCGTCGTAGAAGATGTATTCCCTGTCCTCCGGCCGCCGACGGACGGATTCCTCGAATGCATTGGTCTCGCGCCAGAAGGCGAGGATCCCCCCCTCCATGGCGGGTATGTCAACGGCCGGATCGACGCGGGTGAATCTCGTGGTCTTGGGTGATGTGCGCTGATCTTCAGACATGGGAAGGCGGAGATGCTAGGGCGATCGCATGCCTGCGCCCGTTGGTTAAACCCGCCAAGTAGCCATGATCCGTTGGTAGGGTTGCCGCCCTTTAGCGGGGGCCGTTTTGCCTAGACAGCTCGCCAAGTCAACCGTCGACAAGTTCCGGGCCAGGCTCGAGGAGGAGCGAGCGCGCCTTCAGGAACTGATCGATGACTATGAGCAAGAGCTCGAAGAGGCGCGTCTTTCGGAGAGCTCATCGGACCGAAGCCCTGACCCGGGGAACGCCGAGGCCAGCTCCACCAAGCTCGAATACGCAAAAGAGCTTTCGATCGAGCAGAACACGATCGATCTCCTCGGAAAGGTGGAACGGGCGCTGGAAAAGACAGACGAAGGCACTTACGGAATATGCGAGAGCTGCGGAAAGTCGATACCACTGGCCAGGCTGGACGTCCTTCCCTACGCGACGCACTGCGTCGATTGCGCACGCAAGGCCTGATCCGCAGATACATCATCGGGGTGGGGCTCGCCATCCTGGTGGTCTCGATAGATGCCCTCACCAAACGCTGGGCGTCGATCGAGCTTGTCGACGGCGACATCGTCCTCATCCCCAACTTCCTGGTCCTCACCTTCACCGAGAACCCCGGTGCGGCCTTCTCGATGTTCGAGAACGCCGGGCCCATCCTCGGCGTCACGGCCATGGTGGTCAGTGCGGTGATCCTTTGGTCGCTGCGCCTCGAACGCCATGTACTGGAGACGATTGCCTTCGGCCTGATCGTCGGGGGGGCGCTGGGAAACCTGGTCGACAGGATCTTCCGTGGGCCGGGTTTCCTCGATGGCATGGTGATCGACTGGATCGACCTCTGGTGGATACCGACGTTCAACGTGGCCGACATGTCGATCACGATCGCTGTCGGGCTGCTACTCATTCATGCGTGGCAGACGCGCTGAAGCTCGAGATCCCTCCGCGGCTGGAGGGTGACCGTGTGGACAAGGCATTGGCCGACCTGCTCGGCCTGAGTCGGGCCGGTGCCCGTGCCCTGGTCGACCAAGGAGTGCTCATCGACGGCGCCCGAGCGCGTCCCGGGGACCGGGTCCGAGCGGGCAATCTGCTCGAGGCTCCATCTCCGGCCGAGATCAGAGGGCTCGAGCCGGAGGCGATCGAGTTCGAAGTGGTCCACGAAGACCAGGATCTGATAGTGGTCGACAAGCCGCCCGGTCTGGTGGTCCACCCCGGCTCCGGGCATCGCGGGCCCACACTTGCCGCAGGCCTCCTGCATCGATACCCGGAGTTGGAAGGCGTCGGCGACACCGGGCGGTGGGGACTCATCCATCGGCTCGATCGCGACACCTCTGGTCTGCTTCTGGTCGGCAGAACCACCCCTGCTTTCGAGCGGCTCAGGGCCGACCTGGCAGCACGCCGCATCAGCCGTCGCTACACCACCCTGGTCCATGGCATGTTCTCCACTCAGACCGGGACCATCGATGCACCGATCGGGGCCGATCCCACCAGGCCGACACGTCGCGCCGTCGTCGCCGGGGGAAAGCCGGCCGTGACTCATTACGAAGTGGTCGAGGAGCTACCTCTGAGTGGTTTCTCTCTGCTCGAGGTCACATTGAGCACCGGCAGGACTCATCAGATCAGGGTCCATCTGGCCGCAATCGATCATCCCGTGGTGGGGGACACGACGTATTCGATGTTGAGAGGGCCTGCCGCAAGCCGACGAATCTTCCTGCATGCCCATCGTCTTGGGCTGACCCATCCTGTCACCGACGAGCCAGTCACCTTCGAATCTCGGCTCCCGACCGACCTCGTCGAAGTCCTCGAGTCCGTGCGTCGGCCCGCTATCGGGTAGACCTGTGAAAGCGATAGCGTTCCGATAGTGACCCAGGATCACGCTACTGACGCCCCGGTCTGCTATCGGCACCCCGACCGGAGCACCCTGTTGAGTTGCAGCCATTGTGGCCGCCCCATTTGCTCTGCCTGTTCAGTTGATGCGGCGGTGGGGCAGAGATGCCCCGAGTGTCTTCGTCAAGAAGGCGCCCAGCGGGTGGTGCCCACCGGCCCGCGGCGACGGCAATCTGCCTTTGATGGAGCCCCAGCGACCCTGACCTTCATTGGCCTGGCGGTCATCTTCTACGTTCTCGGGTTCTTTGGCCTGGATGACGACCTGCTCACGATGTTTGCCCAGATCAACAGCCAGATAGCGGACGGCGAGTGGTGGCGGATCTTCACCGTGGTCCTGCTTCACGGGTCGTTGATGCACATCCTGTTCAACATGTGGGCCCTCTATGTGCTCGGCCCCCAGATCGAACGCGGTGTGGGCACCTGGCCTTTCGTCACCTTGTACCTGGCATCGGCTGGGGTCGGCGGGGCCTTCGCCTACTGGCTCGGTGACCCGGGCGACGTCGCAGTGGGGGCGTCGGGGGCCATCTTCGGTCTCTTCGGGATCTGGCTCAGTTGGGCGTTGCATCGGAGGAACACGATTCAGGGCCGCGCCCTGCTCACCCAGCTCATCGTGCTCCTCGCCATAAACGCCGGCATCGCCTTCATCTACAAATCCATCTCCTGGCAGGCCCATCTCGGTGGCCTCATCGCCGGGTTCGTCATCGGGGAGATCTGGGCCCGGATACAGGGGTCCAACGCCGAGGCGATGAGGGCCTGGGTCGGGGTGGCGGTAGCGGTGCTGGCCGCCCTATCCGTCGCCATCTGACACCGGCGACCGGACCAGGTTCTGGCCTGCCATCCTTTGTCTGAATGACGGTCCCCAGGTCGATCCTCAGCCGGGAGCTCCTGCCCGCCTCGATCGCCATCTACACCACGATCGCCATCGTCGCCTTCGAAGGGCTGGCGGTGACGGCGGCGTTGCCCGACCTGACCGCGGAGCTCGGGGACGTCGAGCTGCTGCCCTGGGTGATAACTGCCTTCCTCCTCGCCTCGGGTGTCGCCACCGCCATCGCAGGCTCATTCATCGACTCACTCGGGACCGCGACCGTCTTCCGGTGGGCCACCATCGGGTTCGCCGCCGCATCACTGGCCGCGGCCGCCTCGACCTCGATGCCGATGCTGGTCGCCACCCGTGTCCTCCAGGGAGCGACAGGTGGAGCTCTGATCTCGGTGGGCGTTGGTGCAGTGGCACTGGTCTACCCGAGCCAGTTGATGGGGCGGGCCTTCGCCGCCAACTCCAATGTCTGGGGCGTGATGGGGTTTGCCGGTCCCGCCCTAGCCGCCGCGCTTCTCCAGGTGGGCTCCTGGCGCTGGATCTTCCTCGTGATGGTCCCGATCGCTGCTGCCGCCCTGGCAGCCGGCTGGCGCACCTTGCCGGGGCCCGTCGAACCGGCCGCACTCAGGATCGACTGGATTGGGGTGGCGTTGCTCGTGGTGACGGTGGGATCGCTGCTCGCCGCGGTCTCCTACCTCTCGGCGGCGTCGTTGGTGCCCGTCATCGTCATGTTCGCCGGTGGGGCACTTCTATGGCGGCGTATGACGCGGGATGGCAGCAGCCTGCTCGATCGCCGTTTCATCGGTGACTACCCGTTCCGACAACTGGCCATCGTGACTGCGCTGACCCTGGTCGCAATCATCGGCCTCTCCTCTTATCTGCCGGTGTATGTAAGAGGGGCTCGAGGTGCTTCGGTCGCCGCCGCGGCCTGGTCGGTGCTCTGGCTCACCCTGGGCTGGACAGTGGCGGCCAATATCGCCGGGCGGGTCACAGATCGGGTCGAGGAGCGGTACGTGATGCGGGCCGGAGTCTTTCTCGGCATCCCGGCGATAGCCGCGGCCTTGGCAGCTGTCACGTTCACCGCTCCATTGCCCGTTATCTACGCCACCTATTTCGCCATGGGAGCCGCGGTCGGGGTGGTCACCAACGCGGCTTTGCAGATGGTCCGGCTCGCGGTTCCCTCGAGCCTCGCCGGGAGAGCGACGTCGGCTCATGCCTTCAGCCGGACCGTGGGGATGTCGGTCGGGGCCGGGCTGGCCGGTGGGGTGATACTCGCGACTGTGGCCAGGACGGTCGGTGACGTGTCGCCGGTGAGAGATGCACTCGCCGGGGACACTTCAGCTTTGGCGAGCGAGGCGGTCTCAGCCCTGGCCAGAGGCGTGGCGATCGCTCACGCCGTGAGCCTCGGCATCATGGTCCTGACTCTCCTCCCGCTACGTCGTCTCCTGACCGGCCCACCCTTCACAGGCGAGCAGGGTCGTTGACCCACCTGCTACCTTGAATGACAGCCGTGTCATTCGCTCACCTCCACGTCCACACCGAATACTCGATGCTCGACGGTGCGGCCCGGATAAAGGACGTGGTGGCGGCAGCAGCGGCCGATGGCCAGCCCGCCATCGCCATCACAGATCACGGAGTCCTGTATGGCGTGGTCGACTTCGTCAAGGAGGCGAAGGGGGTCGGGGTCAAGCCGATCATCGGCATCGAGGCCTATCTGACCGAAGGCTCCAGGTTCGACCGCCCGGTCGGCAATGCCAACAGGCGATATCACATGAACCTCATCGCCGAGAACGAGACCGGGTATCGCAACCTTCTCCAGTTGTCGTCGCGCGCCTTTCTCGAGGGCTACTACTACAAGCCGCGGATGGACCTCGACCTGCTTGCCGAGCACGCCGAGGGCATCATCGCCACGTCGGGATGTCTTGGTGGGATGGTCGCCCAACACCTCGCTCCGGACTCACTCAGCGAGGAAGGGAACAAGGGCCAGGTACGGAACTTCGACGCTGCCTTGGCCGCGGCGGGCCGATTCCAGGAGATCTTCGGCAAGGGCAGGTTCTTCATCGAGATCCAGGACCATGGGCTGGCGGCACAGAGAGCGATCATGCCCGACCTGCTCGAGATCTCCTCCCGGCTTGGTGCGCCTTTGCTCGCCACCAATGACGCCCACTACACACAGCAGACAGAGCATGAGGCCCACGACGTCCTGCTCTGCATACAGACCGGGTCGCTTCGCGGAGAGACGGGACGGCTCCGGTTCGACAGCAGCGATTTCTACCTCAAGACGGCGGCCGAGATGCGCCGGATCTTCCCCGAGGACACCTATCCCGGAGCGTGTGACAACACGCTGGCTGTCGCCGAAAGATGCTCGGTCGACCTCGAATTCGGCCGAATCCTGCTGCCCAGCTTCCCCGTGCCATCCGGGGAGACAGAGGTCAGCCATCTTCGCAAGCTGGTCGAGCAGGGTGCCATAGAGCGCTACGGGAGCTCCGCCGGGCCCGAGGTGTGGGATCGGGTGGAGCACGAGCTCAAGATCATCGAAGAGATGGGGTTTCCTGCGTACTTCCTCATCGTGTGGGACCTGATTCGACACGCCCGTGAGAACGGGATCCGGGTCGGGCCCGGCCGCGGCTCGGCCGCCGGCTCCATCGTCTCGTACTGCCTGCGCATCACCGACATCGATCCGCTGGCCTATGGACTGATCTTCGAGCGCTTCCTAAACCCGGGTCGTCGACAGATGCCCGACATCGACATGGACTTCGACGAGAGATATCGGGCGGAGATGATCAGATATGCCGCCCAGAA
>JALDXM010000030.1:0-11393 GCA_032155085.1 Actinomycetota bacterium
TGGTAAAGCAGGGGAGATGGTGCTGGCACAACCGGTGCCGGGGGCGTAGGTGTAAGTCGTCGACTCCCCGAGTGAGGTGGCCTCGAAGATCCGGACTTGCACGTTCTCAGCGATGCCGGCCGGGGAGAGAGTTCGCTCCACGTCTCTGAGGATCTGGATATCCGCCCTGGGATCGTCGCCGTAGGTTGCCCCGGCGCGGGCCCCCTCGCGAGCGCCGTGGCTGACTGTCAGCCAGTCTTTGAACGCCAGACCGAATTCCACGACAGCGAACAAAGTGAGGAACAGCAAGCCGTACACGATGGCGGCCTCGACCAGAGTGGCGCCGCGTTCGTGCCCGGACCGGTCCTTGCCGAATTTGCCCCTGATGCCCTTGTTTACCTTCACGTTTTTTCTTTCCACCCACCAGGAATGTCGGTGATCGACTGGGGTTATTCGGCAGAAACGGCCGATTTCTGAAGGCAGAATCAGGAAGGGTCGGCGAATGGGCCGCTAGGCCCGGGCTGTTACTCGACCAGGTGGATGGGGTTGCCGATCATGTACGCCTTCCACGTAGTGGTGTCGTTCACACCGGAGGGATAGGCATAGTTGACCTTCCACCAGCACCCGGGCACCCCGCCTTCGGTGCAGGCGTACTCGGGGGGAAGGTCCATCTCGAACTTGAGCCAACGGTCGTGGTATTCCTGGGGACTCACCGACTCCTGACAGCCACTGCCGGCAGGGATGGTGGTCTGCAGGCTCCAGTCCTGACCGGGGTTGTTGCGGGTATAGATCCGGCACTGCCCGTCGTTGAACACGGACCCGTCCGGGCTGACCATCTGCAGGGTCCCGGTGGCTGCAGACTCCCCGGCGTCGAAGAACTCGACTACGAAGGTCTTGCCGTGGTAGTAGCTCGGCACTTCCGCCAGGTAGAACGCGGTGGTCGAACCGCTTGCGTTGTTGTAGATGGAGAAATCGCCCAGCGCGTACAGCTTCCCGGTGCTCGACCTGACCGAGTACCGGTTCAGACCCGAGCGATCGGCCAGTGTGCCAGGGTCGACATGTCGCACCTGGACCGGGTAGATCCCTGTCCCCGACTGAGTCCAGCAAGGCTGGCCGTCGGGTGCCGTGAACGCATAGGGGTCGGTCTCGGCCACCTGGGGCAGGGGCGGAACCGTCGCCGAGCACAACAATGCGTTGTCGGAAACCTCGAGTGGCGTTGGATCCGGGGCGTATAGGGCGACATACATACTCGGCCCACAATCAGGGGCGGTGCTCGGTGTCCAGTCCTCGCATCCGCGGTCTCCGGTGCGTATCCCATCGCCGGAGACCTGCGTGCCGGAGTTGTTGTGGAAGGCGAGGTCGTTGAACTGAAGAGTGAAGGACGACGACGACTCGATGCCGTACAGATATCCGGTCGAGCGTGCCCAGCCGTTCTGGGGGCAGCCCGGGTTGTCATTGCCGCTGGTACACCACGACGAATAGGCGTCACCCATCTCGTTGTCGGTCCACTTGCCGTGGATGTTGGCCCAGAAGTTGGCCTGGCCGCTGCACCCGGGTTGTTCGGGGTCACATGAGTTGCCGAACTGGTTCTCCGGGCTGCCCAGCTTCAGCGGCGGGATGTATTCAGCTACCGCGGACCTTGAGATAGTCATCGTGTCGAAGCCGAGGATCTTGGCGAAGAAGGTCGGGACGACATCTTCGATGGTCACCTCGAGCTTGTTGGGCTCACCGGGAACGCCGGCAGGGACGACCTCGACGTCGGTGAGTGTGTCGTCGTAGCCGTTGCGCAGGGCGATATCGACCGCGGTGGCGTTCGCCGTCCCTGACTGAGCGGGCAGCCAGATAACACCGCCGAGAGCGGCGGCATCCGCAGCACGTTGGATGCGGCTGGCGTTCAGATAGAACCAGGCGAGGTCCGACCCGAACGCAGCCATACCCATGAGCACGACCAGGGAGCCGGCCACCAGCGCCAGAGCGGCTCCGCGGTCGTTGTCTCGCGCCCTACGGAAGAGCTTCCTCACTGGGTCCCCCTCGTGTCGGGTTCGATCTGCATCACCGCGGTCTCGGTCCAATCCACCGTCGGGAAGGGGAACAGACCGGTCACGCTGGTGTGGGAGAAGGTCACCTCTACTCCCAAGACGTCGAGACCAGGCGGGACACGGTCCCTGCCCGATGCAGCCCAGGGGCAGGTCGTGGAACAGGTGATCGCAGTCGATGGGGAATCACACGCCAGGCTCCCACTTGGCGTGTATTCGTTGATCGCCCCGGGCACGGGCTGGCCCAGGCCGTCGGCCTTGAAGATTCGGACTTTCTCCAGTGAGCCAAACCTCAGGTTGCAGGCGGCCTCTTCGACCGACTCCAGGATGAGATCGTCGGCGTCGACCCCACCGACGTTGTAGTCCGCCGCGGCCGCGCCGGTCCGGGCGCCTTCCCGCGCTGCGTTGGTGACGGTCAGATAGTCGACGACCAGGAACCCGATCTCGGATAGACCGATGGCGAGCAGGATCAAGACCGGCAGGATGATCCCCACCTCTACCAGTGATGCCCCTCGGTCACGGATACCTCTCATGACTCGAACACCTGGGGCTCGATCTGAAAGTCGGTCACTGTGGTGAAGTCGGACGACGGTACGAAGTAGTTGGTCAGCCAAACGTGGGTGTATTCGACCTCGACCCCGATTCGATCGAGGTCGGGCGCCTCGACATCGCGGCTGGATGGGTCCCACCCGGGGACGCTGTAGGAGTCACGGAATGGCTCGGGGCAGGGCGTCCAGTCACAGCAACCCACAAGTGGGGGCAGACCCACGGGCGTGTTGTCGCTGCAGTCGCTGCCCGGGGTGTAGTTGTAGTCCTCCCCGGTGCCAGGAGCCTCGGCGTCGAAGACGCGCACGTTGATGCTCTCTGCGATGCCGGCGGGGGCGAGGGTGCGCTCGACGTCACGCAGGATCTGAATGTCGGCGGTGGGATCATCTCCGTAGGTGGCCCCGGCACGGGCCCCCTCCCTTGCGGCGTGGCTCACAGAGAGCCAGTCTTTGAAGGCGAGGCCGAACTCGACGACGGCAAAAAGGGCGAGGAACAGCAGGGCGTAAACCAACGCCGCTTCCACGAGGGTGGCCCCTCGATCGTCCCGTTTTCCGGTTGTCATCTGCCCCTGTTTCTCTTGCCGGCCCCACTTCCGGTGAGCTGATCCCACTCTCAGTGGTCGCAAGGAACGACCCTTACGAGCGAGGAGACAGCTCTGAGTACGGGTCAGGCTACGTCGAGGATTTTCGTTGACAAGGGGGAGTACACACAATCCGCAAGTGGCGGTTTATTGGGCCACCAGACGGCGATTCTTCACCTTGGCCCGGACATAGTCGGCGTTCATCATGGCGATGAAGTCGATCGAGATCGATTTGGGGCAGGCCTTCTCGCATTCACCGTGGTTGGTGCACGATCCGAAGTACTCCTCCATGACATCGACCATCTTCTCGGTCCTAGTCCAGCGCTCGGCCTGACCCTGGGGGAGGAGGTTGAGATGGCTGATCTTGGCGGCGGTGAACAGGTTGGCCGCACCGTTGGGGCAGGCGGCGACACAGGCCCCGCACCCGATGCAGGCGGCGGCGTCGAACGCCGTGTCGGCAACCGGCTTGGGGACGGGGGTCAGGTTGGCGTCCGGTGCGGAACCGGTGTCGACGGTGATGTACCCCCCGGCCTCGATGATTCGGTCGAAGGCGCTGCGGTCGACTACGAGATCCTTGACCAGCGGGAACCCCGCCGCCCGCCACGGCTCCACGGTGATGGTCGCCCCGTTCTCGAACTTGCGCATGTGGAGCTGGCAGGTGGCGGTCCCCAACTGGGGGCCGTGGGCCTGCCCGTCGATCATCACACCGCACGATCCGCAGATCCCCTCTCGGCAGTCGTGGTCGAAGGCGACCGGCTCCTCGCCCTGGCCGGCGAGCCGCTCGTTGAGGGCGTCGAGCATCTCGAGGAAGGACATCTCCTCGGAGATCCCGTCGATCTCATAGATCTTGAATCCGCCGGGGCGATCCGGCCCCTCCTGACGCCAGATCTGGAGGATCAGGTTCATTTGTAGCTCCGGGTCGACGGCTTGAGGGTCTCGAAGTTGAGATGCTCGAGGTTGAGGGCGGGCTGGCCGGGGTCACCGGTCCATTCCCAGACCGAGACATGTGAGAAGTCGTCGTCGCGGCGCATTGCCTCGCCCTCCTCACTCTGATGCTCCTCCCGGAAGTGCCCGCCGCACGACTCTTCGCGTTCGAGGGCGTCGACACACATCACCTGGGCGAGCTCGAAGAAGTCCTCCACCCGGCCCGCCCGCTCCAGCGTCTGGTTGAGACCTTGTGAGGTGCCCAGGACTCGCAAGTCACTCCGGAACTCCTCATAGAGGGCAGGGATCTCGGACAACGCTTTCTCCAGACCGGGCGCGCTGCGGGACATGCCGCAGTACTCGAGCATGATCTTGCCGAGCTCCTTGTGGAACCAGTCCACCGTCCGGGTGCCCCTGGCGGCGAGGAATCGCTCGACCCTCTCCTCGACATCGGCCCTCGCCTCGTCGAAGGCAGGGTCCTCGGTGGGGACCGGGGCCTGACCCAGGAATCCGGCCAGATAGTCGCCGATGGTGATGGGGAGGACGAAATAGCCGTCGGCCAGCCCCTGCATCAGGGCCGAGGCCCCGAGACGGTTGGCCCCGTGGTCGGAGAAGTTGGCCTCGCCAATGGCGTAGAGCCCGGGGACTGTCGTCATGAGGTTGTAGTCGACCCACAGGCCGCCCATGGTGTAGTGGGGCGCCGGGTAGATCCGCATCGGCACGTGATATGGGTCTTCGTCGGTGATGCGCTGGTACATCTCGAACAGGTTGTCGTAACGCTCCGCAATGACCTGACGGCCCTCGCGTTCGATGGCATCGTGGAAATCGAGATAGACCCCGTTCTTGAGCGGACCGACGCCTCTGCCCTCGTCGACGATGCGCTTCACCGCTCGGGAGGCGACATCCCTCGGGACCAGGTTTCCGAACGCGGGGTAGATCCTCTCCAGGAAGTAGTCACGTTCCTCGTTCGGGATCTGATCCGGGGAGCGATGGTCGTCGGCGCGGGCTGGGACCCATATCCGGCCGTCGTTCCGCAGCGACTCGGACATGAGGGTCAGCTTCGACTGGAATTCGTCCGAGGCGGGGATGCAGGTGGGGTGGATCTGGGTGTACGACGGGTTGGCGAAGCCGGCTCCCTTACGGTGGGCCCGCCAGATGGCGCTCACGTTGGCGGCCATCGCGTTGGTGGAGAGGAAGAAGACGTTGCTGTAGCCGCCGGTCGCCAACACCACGGCATGGCCGGAATGGCTCTCGATGGCCCCGGATATCAGGTCGCGGGTGACGATGCCGACCGCCCGACCCTCCTTGACCACCACGTCCAGCATCTCGACCCGGGTGTGGAGCTTCACCGTGCCGGCACCCACCTGACGGGCCAGTGCCTGGTAGGCCCCGAGAAGCAGCTGCTGCCCGGTCTGCCCGCGGGCATAGAAGGTCCGTGCCACCTGGGCCCCTCCGAACGACCTGTTGTCGAGCAGCCCCCCGTATTCACGGGCAAAGGGCACACCCTGGGCCGTCGCCTGGTCGATGATGTTCAGCGACTCGTGGGCGAGCCGGTATACGTTTGCCTCACGGCTCCGGTAGTCGCCGCCCTTGATCGTGTCGTAGAAGAGGCGGTAGACCGAGTCCCCATCGTTCTTGTAGTTCTTGGCAGCGTTGATCCCGCCCTGGGCGGCGATGGAGTGGGCCCGTCTGGGGGAGTCGTGGAAGGTGAACACCTCGACGTCGTAGCCGAGCTCGGCTAGCGAAGCGGCGGCAGAGGCTCCGGCCAGGCCGGTGCCGACGATGAGAATCTTGAACTTGCGTTTGTTGGCCGGGTTGACGAGACGGACCGAGAACTTGTGGTTCTCCCACTTGTCCTCGATGGGGCCGGGCGGGATCTTTGCGTCGAGCTGGAGGGTCACTCGCTCACCCCACGAACCCGAACAGGACGGCCAGCGGCATGATGGCGTTGCCGACAGTCACGAGGATGGCCAGACCGGCGGCGAACCAGCGTCGCAGATGGTTGAACCGGGGGTGGTTGATGCCGAGGCTCTGGAACATCGACCACGCCCCGTGATAGAGATGGATGCCGAGGGCGATCATGGCGATGACATAGAAGATCGTCACAGGGGCTCTCGAGAAGGTGGCGACGAAGTTGGCGTAGACCTCGCCCCTCGCCCATGTCTCCGGCGCCATCGGCTGGATTCCCCAGGTGAGGTCGGCCAGATGGAAGAGGAGGAAGGCCAGGAAGATCACGCCGCTCCAGCGCATGGTCCGACTGGCGTAGTTGGCTGCGATGTAATTGCGCGGGCCCTGGTAGTCGTCCGGCCGGGCCCGGTGGTTCATCAACGTCAACGAGTAGGCGGCATGGATGTGGAAGAGGAAGGCGACGATCAGCCCGGTCCGCAGGATCCAAAGCGCCACGTGCTCGGGGAGGAAGGGGACCAGCAGCTGGCGGAGGGCTTCGGCATAGATGTCGATGTCGGGGACACCGTCGACGTCGGAGAGGAAGATCTTCCAGTTGCCGAGCATGTGGAAAATGACGAAGCCGATGATCAGGATCCCGGTGATCGCCATCACCCATTTCTTGCCTACCGCCGATCGGTAGAAGGAGACCGGCCAGGGGGCTCTTCGTTGTTCGATCGTGGTGGACACCGGAGGCTCCATTATGGCAACAATGCTTGGCGGCGGAATCTTCCTACGCGGCAAGGAGAAATCGGCGGCGCGGGGTTGACGGCGCGCGCGGCGAGTCTTAATGTCAAACGTGTAATTACACGGTTGTGAGGAGACCGCATGCAGAGCAAGCTCATCCAGGCCCTGGCCATAGGTGAGCTTTCCTGGCAGGACTACGCCAATTGTCGTGGCGCAGATGCAGATCTCTTCTTCCCCGAGCGGGGGGCTTCGACCCGGAAGGCGAAATCGATCTGTGCCGCGTGTGAGGTGAGGGCCGAATGTCTCGACTACGCGGTCGAGATGGGTGAGAAGTTCGGCATCTGGGGTGGTCTGAGCGAGCGGGAGAGGCGCCGGGTCCGACGGGAACGTTCCCAACGGGAGCGCAAGGTCGGGTAAGACCCTACAAATACAAGCCGGTCTGGCCCTCGCCTTGGTTTTGAGGCGAGGATGGGCCAAGCGCTCTCTTTTGCATCTCGGCGAGCTGTGACTGCGCAGCCATCTGCTGGCTCCACAACGAAGCCTGGATCCCGTGGAACAGCCCCTCGAGCCATCCGATCAGCTGGGCCTGGGCGATGCGCAGCTCTGCCTCGGTCACCCCCTCCTTGTCGAGGGGCACCATGATCTCGTCGAACTCGTCGAGAAGCTCGGGCGACAGGACCTCACGGAGCTCGTCGAGGGAACGGGCGTGGACGTCGGCCAGCCGTCTCCGCCCCCCGTCGTCGAGCGGCGCCTGCCGCACCTCCTCGAGCATGGCCCGGGTCATCGAGGCGATACGGATCAGCTTGGTCGGCTCCGAGACGGGCGGTTCGGGCCTTTCGGCTTCCGCGGCCTCTTCCACCTGGTCCGGTTTCACCGGTTCTTCCATGGGGTCAGCCTAAAGGCTGCTATCAGGCCCGCACTTCGTCGCGCATGAAGGCGATATAGGCCGCGGCGAACATCACCGACGTGAGGGCGACCAGGATGGCGATCTGGGGCCATACCACGGCGAGGCTCTGGGTGAGGTTGAGCTCGGACACGATGGCCCGGTCGACCTGCTCCACGGTGACCAATCCGACCGTGCGCACCTCAGGGTCGAGCAGCACGCTCGACACCTGCTGGAAGAGAGTCACCGGCGACAGTTGGGACACCGTCTGCTGCGTTTGCAGATAGGCAACCTCGGCCGCCTCCGAGCCATCCCGCGGGCTCAGCACGCTGGCGATCGCCCCGAAGATGAACGAGCCGAACAGCGTCAGGACCAGCCAGATCCCGAGGGGAATCATGGCTGACGTCGACGCCCGCTTCGCCGTGACCGAGCAGAGAGTCGCCAGCGCCTGCCAGAACCCGACGTAGATGATGGTGAAGATCAACCACACGAACAGCCGGGAGATCTCGGTCGGGGTGGGGACTACGCCGAGACGCAGGATCCCGATGCCAGACACGAACAGGACGAGGGCAGTGAGCATGATCGCCACCACGGTCAGCCCCGCCACGAACTTGCCGAGGATCACCTCGTCACGGTGGATCGGCTGGGAGAGAAGACGGGGCAGGGTCCCCTGTGACCTCTCGCCGCTGACCGCATCGAACCCGAACATGATGCCGAGAAGCGGTGCCAGGAATCCCACGAAGACGATCAGCGGGAACGGCACGGGGTCGGCCGTGACGGTGAACAGCTTCAGGAACAGAGCGGTGACACCCTGGGCGTTGGGGGCGACATCGCGTATCCCCCCGGAGGCGGCGAATACGGCCGCTGCGGTGGCGATGCCGAGCACGCCCATGAGCACGACGAAACGTCCCGACAGAAGGTGGTCGGCTATCTCCTTGCGGGCCACGGCCCGCCATCCGCCGACTCGCAGGTTCTCCTCCGACGGCGCACCCTCGGAAGGGGTCTCCTCCGCTGGGGTCTCGATTTCGGCGGTCATGCGCTCACCTCCTCCTCTTCGACCTCGAAGTAGCGGCGATAGATGGTCTCCAGGTCCTCGTCGAGACGATGGACACCGATGACGTCGGCGCCACCGGAGACCAGGCCGCTGACGGTGGGGGCCAGGGCCGAGGAGTCGAGGTCGCCGACCCACGATCCCGGCACCCGGCCGGGGGCCACGCCGCTGACAGTGCCCACAGCCTCGAGCTGGGCACGTGCCTTGGCTGGGTCGCCGCCGAGGCGGAACTCCACCCGGATGTCCTTCCCGTGATCCACGGCGGCCAGCTCGTGCGGCGTTCCCTGGGCGACGACCTTGCCGCGAACGAAGATGGCGACGCGGTCGCAGACCGCCTGGACCTGATGGAGAAGGTGACTGGCCAGCAGCACCGTGACTCCCTCCTCCTTGGCGAGCCGCTCGATGAGGACGAGCATCTCGACGACCCCTTCAGGGTCGATGGCCGTCGTCGGCTCGTCGAGGATCAGCACTGATGGATTCTTGACCAGGGCGTCGGCGACACCGAGGCGCTGCTTCATGCCCCGCGAGTACTCGCCTGACGCCTGTTCGCCCGCATCACCTAACCCAACCAGGTCGAGGAGCGAGTCGATGCTCTCGTCATTGTCTTCGATCCCGTTGAGTCGAGCGGTGAAGCGCAGGTTCTCGCGCCCGGTCATGCTGTCGTAGAAGCCGACCGCGTCGGGCAGGTAGCCCACGTTCCGCTTGACCTCGAGCGGATTCCAGCGGGGGTCGAGGCCCAGGACCTCGATCTTCCCCTTGGTGGGCTCGACCAAGCCGAGCAGCATCAGGATGGTGGTCGTTTTGCCCGCCCCGTTGGGCCCGAGCAGCCCGAACACCTCACCGGCCTCGATCTCCAGGTCGAGCCTGTCGACGACGGTGTGCTCACCGTAGGTCTTGGTGAGCTTCCTGCTGCGGATGGTTGTGGTCATGTTCAGCGACGGCCGAAGCGCCGGAACACCCACGCCAGGCCGGCCAGGGTCAGGGCGATGACGGCGATGCCGACGATCCCCCAGACGGCAGACGGGTTGACCGTAGTGCGGATCTCCATCTCGGCGTCCGCCTGTTCGTGGGTGGCGGTGAAGCTGATCACATAGTCACCGGCCACGGCTTCCTCCGAGGGGGTGATCGTGGCGGTCACCGGGACGGTCTCGCCGGCGGGGATGGCCACCTCTTGATTGTCGAAGGCCACCTCCCAGCCAGTGGGCGGGGTCACGCCGAGGGTGACGAGGTCGAGATCGGCGGTTCCGGTGTTGGAGAGGATGATCTGGAAGTCGCTGGAGCTCCCCACCGTCACTTCGGCGTTGAGCCGCTGGTCGGCGGTGGTCATCTCGAGCGAATACGAGCCGGTGACCTCGACGATCATCTCGGTCTCCACAGTCGAGCCAGGAGCCGACGCCTGGAGCGTTATCGGGTACTGGGCCGCCTCTGCAGTGAAGGGGGGCGTGACCGCGACATTGATCGTCTCGGTGCCTCCGGCCTCGACCTGGACCACCGAGGCCTGGGCCTGTCCGGACAGCTCTGCGGTGACGTCCCACCCTGCAGGAGCGGAGGGAGTCAGCTCGAACTCGAGGTCGGCCGGTGTGCCGTTGGCGAGCTCGACATCGAACGTCACTTCTTCGCCGGCCGGGGTTCGCAGACCCGGGAAGTTGGGGGTGAGAGTGACCTCACCGCCAGCCTGGGCCGAGACCCGGACTGCGACATCGAGAGTGACCGTGCTCCCCCCGCCGGTGGCGGTGATGGTCATCGGATAGTCACCTTCGGTGGCCGTGGTGGGCACGGTCACGTCGAAGGTGAGCTCGGGTTCCAAGCCCGGTCCAGCCGTGACGGAATCGACTTCGAAGCCGCCACCCCGGAACGAGGCTGTCCAGCCTTCCGGGACCCCATCGACAGTGAGCGCCACAGGGGCGAGGGCGGGTGCGGCCACTGCGAGCTCGAAGCTCACCTGGTCACCGGGTTCGACCGCCACCGATGGAAATGGGGTGCTGACGGTGAGGGTCGTGACCGGAGTTGTGGTGACGGGCTCTTCTTCTGTCTGAGCCAGGGCCGCCGGTGCCAGGGCGAATGTGGCCACGAGGGCCAGCACCAGCAGCAAGTGCCTCTTAGACGTCAAGTTGATCAGAGCTCCTTCTTCAACCGTTTGTTCGCAGTTCGAAAATGACCGCAAAGACGCTAAATCGATGATAAATCCTGTGAGAAACCCGCACCTAATGCGTTTCCTCCTCGAAGGGGGAGGTGGCTCGGCCGTAGGCCGGGACGGAGGGGGCCTTACTGCTCGGCCAACTGCGACAGCCGCTCCCTGCTGATCTGCACCTGGACGCCGAGATCATGGCCGGCGCCACCGTGGTAGACGCCCCGCAAGGGCATCACGTCCTCGTAGTCGCGACCGTGTCCGATCTTGACATGGAGCTCGCCGACTGTCTGATTGTTGGTGGGATCAAGCGCCCACCAGCCATGATCCGGCACGAAAACTTCGATCCAAGCATGGGTCTGGACGCTGAGCTCGGCTTCGTCCGGCGCCACGGCCCTCGTCTGGTCGGCGGCGTACAGATAGCCGGAGACGTAGCGGGCCGGGATCCCGACGCTGCGATACATGGCGATGCCGAGATGGGCGAAGTCCTGGCACACACCTTTGCCCTGTGACAGGACGTCGGTCAGGCCCATGCCCACATAAGTGGCGCCGGGCACGTACTCGAGGCTCTTGGCGGCGGCGTCGAAGACGGCGAGAGATGCATCGACCACGTCGCTGATCCCGTCGACGGCCGC
>JALDXM010000031.1:0-11243 GCA_032155085.1 Actinomycetota bacterium
CTTCCACCTCGACGTCGACTCCCACGGCCACACTCTCCGGGCCCGGTGGCGAGAACGGCTCTGGCGGAGGCGGGACGTCCCAAGGCAGCGGGCTGCGACTGGCTGCCCGGGGCCTTCAGGCCAACTTCCAGGGCGACCTCTACGGCGAGGTGCGCGGTGTCACCCACCTAAACGGGGTGGACTTCCAGGCGGACTACAACATGGCCGTCGAGATCATCGAAGCCTCGTGGGGGTGGATCGCGTTGCTCGGCCTCGTCGTTGCCTATTCGATCCTGTCCGGTCTCGACCGCCGCCGCCGCCGGCCAGACGTCTGATCACTCCGGGTTGGGCTCGCACCCCGGTAGCTTCATCCCCGTGAGCCGCAAGAAGAAGACCCCGGGGAAGGGCTACGGCGTCGCTCTCGGCAACGCAATGGCCGAGTTCGAGATCCTGCTCAACCCGGCCGCCGAGCACCGGATCGAAGAGCAACGCCGGGCCGAGATCGCAGCTGATCAGGTCGGAATCGAGCTGGATGAGACGAGTGGCAAGGTCCACGTAGTTCGGCCGGAAGACGGCGCAGACAAAACCTGACGCGGTTCCCAGGTTCGGTGACCTCTGGCTCCTACCGTTGCCTCTATGGGCGCCGCTGTAGATCTCGTGTTCATCTTCGTGCTTCGGCTGCTCGACGTCGGCATGTCCACCGTCCGCATCGTCCTCCTCGGGAGGGGTCGGCGCGGGCCAGCTGCCCTGCTCGGCTTCTTCGAGGCCTTGGTCTGGGTCATCGCCATCTCCCGGGTCATGAGCGGATTGGACGACCCGGCTCGCATGATCGCATTCGCTCTCGGCTTCGCCGCAGGCACCTATGCGGGATCGGTGGTCGAGGAGTGGCTTGCCCTTGGACAGTCGCTGATCAGGATCGTGGCGCCGGTCGAGACTGACCCGGTGGGCCCGATGCTCCGCGAACAGGGGTACGGTGCCACCGTGATCAACGGTGATGGTCTCCTCGGGGAGGTTCGCGTCACGTTTTGCGTGGTCCCCCGGAAGAAGGTCTGGGAGGTCACCCATCTCATCCACGAGGCCAACCCGGAGGCCTTCGTCACCGTCGACCAGACCTCGACCGTCGATCTGGCTGCGAGACATGGGAGTGACGTCCACCGCTAGCGGATTGCTGGGTCGGCTTGGTGGCCTCCTGGAAGGTCTGCGCCTCGATGTGGCAGCGGCCGCCACCTCCCCGTTCCGTCACGCTCCATACCCGCTGGCGCACAGCCTCGAGTATCGGGGCGACTCTGGCTTGTTCGGCCCCGACTCGATCTCATGGCGTGTCATCGGGGATCCAGCATCCTTCATCGGCGGCGTCCGGGCCTTGCTCATTCAGGCCGCACATCCCGAGGTCGTTGCCGGCGTCGGTGACCATTCCCGCTACCGGGACGACCCGCTGGGCCGTCTCTCCCGGACCTCCGCCTATGTCACAGCCACCACTTACGGGGCCATGCCAGAAGTCGAGAAGGCGATCGCCCAGGTGCGTCGGGTCCATCGAGTCGTGTCTGGGGTGTCGAGCCGCGGGATCGATTACGACGCAGATGATCCGGGTTTCTCGGCATGGGTGCACAACGCTCTCACCGACTCGTTCCTGGTCGCCAACCAGACCTTCGGCTCCGCCAGGCTCACCGCCGCAGAGGCTGACAGGTTCGTCGAGGAGCAGACCAGGGTGGGTGCCTTGCTCGACGCCGATCCGATGCCGGCCACAGCTGCGGAGCTCAGGTCCTGGATCGAAGGTCATCCCGAGCCGGCGCCCTCCCCCGAGATGAGAGATGCCGTCGAATTTCTCGTCGACCCGCCCCTCGCCGACGACCTGAAGCTTGGCTACAAGCTCATCATGGAGGCCGCCGTCGCCACGATTCCCCGACGGCTGAGAGACATCCTCGAAGTCACCAAGACGCCGGGCGCCATCGTTGCGGGGAAGGCAGTGGCAGGCGGGCTCCGTTGGGCACTCGGCGCCTCACCTTCGTGGCAGCTGGCCCTGATCAGGATGGGCCGGCCGCTCCCTGCCGGCCTGTTCAAACAACCGCTCCCGATTGCTGTCTGAGTCATTCGGCATCGAGATAGCCGCGCAGGATGCTCAGCTCGTCGCGAAGCGTGCCCGCCTTCTCGTCCTGGCCGATCCGCTCGTATTCCGCGAGGGCGAACTGCCATTCTTCGACCTCGCGGCTGATGATCCCGGCAACGTCCTCGTCGGTGAGCGTGCGACGGCTGACGTCGCCATACCCAACGATTCCCTCGACCGACGAGACTCCTTCCACTGCCTCGGCGTTCTCGATCGCCGCCAACGTGGTCCGCAGCAGCTTGGCCCGCGCCATATCGCGCCCTCTCAGGGCCTCCGCCAGATCGGCGCGGATCCTCGCTGCCAAAGAAGTCATGTCTTGACCACCATCTCGCCACCCTAGGTGGGGCTGGGGTGCTCAACGGGCGGATAATTCCCTGTCCAGTGGTGCGGCGAAACGGGGGATCACTGCCTTGTCCTCGAGCCAGTTCCCGAGCTCGCCGGCCTGGCGCTCGATCTCGGAGAGGGTCCCCTTGCCCATGTCTTCGAGCAGCGCCCAGCGAACCTCGGCGTCTTTGGTCTGCCCCCAGCCTCCGACGATCCTCCCGTCGACCCAGATGGTTTGTCCGGCGTTGCCGCTGCGATCGAACAGCTTCGGTGCATGCGGCCCCAGGTACCAGTCGCGCTCCTTCCATCCCATGGTGGTGGGGTCGAGGGAGGGGAGAAAGGCGACCCATGGCCCGGGGGTCTCGACCGGTTCGATGTCATCGGGGAGGAGATACCCCGTTCCCCCGTCTTCCAGGCTGACTTGGACCGCGTCGAGCGTGGCCAGTGCCGCTCTGACCTGTGTCACCGGCCAGCCCGTCCACCATTTCATATCCAGCTCGGTGCCCGGCCCGAACGTCGTGAGCCACTTGCGAAGAACTATGGCCTGTGCCTCTGCCTTGGGGAGCTCCGGCATCGGTGAGCCGAGCCATGTGTCCATGGGCGCCCAGCGGTACATGCTGCTCACCCATGTCCCTTTGGGGCGCCCGCGGACGACCCTTCCCTCGGTGGCGAGTAGGAACAGGATCCGGGTCGACATCCCCATCGTGGCTTGGACCGACCCGTCGCTCTTGTAGAAGGTGATCTTCTCTCCGAGCTCGGGCACGTCCTTGGTGAGCTCTGTCGCCACTGCCTCGCCCCGCCTTTCGAGGGCCGACATCGTGTTCCCGGAGACCTCCGCGACCCAGGCCGAGCCATCCTCCGATATGCCGAACTCCTCGACCCACTTCTCCAATCGTCGACGCTGGGGGCCGATCAGGGCGACCGTCGACGAGTTGTGCAGCATGGGTGCCATCTCAACCGGGACGACGAACATCGTCCGCCGCATTGCCAGGATCCGGACGAGGGACTTCTTCTCGTAGAGCTCGTGCTCGAGGTCGCCCTGCTTGAAACCGGGGACACGGGCCCGGGCCGACAGATACACCGTGACCGGGTCCGAAGAATGAAGGGCCACCATGCAGTCGGCGGCCTCGACCACGTCTGTGGCTGGAACAGCCAAACGATGCCGGGTGCCGAGGCGAGCCCGCCGCTCCTCGTTCGAGACCGTTCGCATTCCCCGATTGTGGCGCGGTCGGGGCGCTCAGCCGATCAAGATCACCCCGGCGATGATCAGGATCACGACGTTGCCGAACAGGGAGACGAGCCGTCGGGCACGGATCGACAGCCTGTGGCCGGCGAAGGCACCGACACACGCGATCAGGGTTTGCCAGGAGAGACTGGCCAGGAAGGCGCCGGCAACGAAGAGCGCTCCCTCTCCCGGGGACAGGTTGCCGGCCACGCCGAGACCGATCACCACCGCGGCTAAGTAGACGACGGTGGTCGGGTTGACGACGGTGAGGGCGACGAACCGCGCATAAGTCCTCGGCAGATCGCCCGGCCGGGTCTCAGGGACAGTCGAATCAAACGGGCCTCTGCTCCGCATCAGCCCGATCACGCCGATGATCGCCAACACCACCCCGCTCACGATCCGCAACGGCTCACCAACCGACTCGACCGCGGCGGCCAGGGCCGTTCCCCCCAGGACGGCCAGCCCGGCATAGAGGAAGTCGGCTGTCGCCGCGCCTGCTCCGGCTGCGAAGGCAGGCCAGAACCCGCGGCGGATCCCGACGTCCATGATGAGCACCGCGATCGCCCCTACCGGGATGGCGATGCCATAACCGGCCGCGACCCCGGTCAGGAAGGCGTCCATGCACCGGAAAATCTAGGAATCGGACGGCGACGCGACCGGTACCGTCTCGCCATCATGTGGGCCGACAGGGACGTCACTCGGGTGGTGCTGGCCCGGTTCATCTCCAGGACGGGGGGTGAGGCGGCCTTCTTCGTCGGCATCTGGGGCAAGGCCGCCTTCGAGATGGAGGCGACCGCCTACGAGGTGGCGGCAGTGATGTCAGCTCTGGGCATTGCCTCCCTCATCGGGTCTGCCGTTGCGGGCGTTCTCGTTGATCGATTCGATCCCCGCCGGGTCCTCATCGCCGGTGAGATCCTTTTCATACCGGTGGCGCTGGGGATGGTGGTTGCCGAGACCATCCCGGGCCTGGTGGTGTCCACGTTCCTGCTCGGCTTGGTCGGCATGCCGGTGTACACCGCCATTTCGGCATTCGGCCCGTTCCTCACCGACAACCCCGATCGTTTGGCTCGCATCAACAGCTATATAGAAGGGGCTTCCTGGGCAGCCTTCGTGGTTGGCCCTGCCCTGGGGGCGATCATCACGGCCAACGTTGGGCTCGACGGCATCTTCGTCCTCGATGCGGCTACGTCGGCAGTGGCGGCTCTGATCGTCATCCCCGTGAAGGTGCGACAGATGTCGAGGCCGGAGCGGGAGAAGGAGGGTCTGCGGGAGATCAGGGAAGGTTTCACGTTCGCCTACCGGCATCAGCGTCTGCGCTTCTATATCTGGCTCGGTTCTTCGGTTTGGGTCCTCTTCGGCACATTCAGCGCTCTCGAGCCCCTGTTCTACCGGGACATTCTCGGGGCGACACCGGAGACCCTGGGCTGGGTGAACTCGATATTCGGGCTCGGTCTCGTTGGGGGGACGGTGATCGCCTCGCGTCTCACGGCCAGATACCGCACCGCCCGAACCCTCGTTGTGATCGTCTCCATGAACGCGCTGGGCGTGCTGGCATATGTGGGCACAGACCAACTGAGGGTGGTGGTGGTCGCCGGGGTGTTCTGGGGCCTGCTGATCGGGATCATGGCCCCGCTGCTCCGCACCTTGATCCAGCTCAACACGCCAGACGAGCTCATGGGTCGGATCACCGGGGTGACCCAGGTCCATTCCGAGGTCGGTCATCTGCTTCCCTTAGCGATCGCTCCCTTCCTCGCCGGTCTCTTGGGTGTCCAGCGCACTCTGATTTTCGCCGGGCTGGCGTTGGCCCTCTTCGCCATCCTGTTCCTGCCCACCGCGGTCAAGCTGGATCGCACCCGGACTGTCGAGGTCCCACCCACCCGCCTGCCAGACCCGAGCGACGAGCCGAGGTCAGTCGGTCACTGAGAGGCGGCGACTCGCCGACGTGTGAGGCGAAACGCGGTCAATCCCAACAACGAGTGAGCGGCCGCGACCCCTCCGACCAGCAGGCGAAGGGCTTCCGGGTTGGCGGGGGATCTCGTCGTCAGTGCCAGCGCAACCACAATGGCGCCCAAGGCGAGCGCGGCGATTTCCCCTGAAAGAAATACCCGGTCCGCCATCGGTCTCCATCCATCGACCCGCCGCGTGAGCCACAACGAGCCGAACGTGCCTTGAAGGATGAGTGCGGCCGCAGCGGCCGGGAACATAGGTGGAACGTCCCCGTATTCGTCGAGCCAGGTTGCTCCGACAGCCAGGCCGACACCGATCGGGGCCAACCCGGCAACGGCCAGACCGGCTCTGGTCAAGCGGCACGAAACTTCTGTCCGATAGGTCGCCAAGACCCGAAGCAAGTCGGGCAGGACGCCGATCCAGAGCCTCGATGGACTTTCCCCTGTTGCCAGCAGGTCCCCAAAGAGGGTGATCTGACTATCTCCAAGCCGGGCTCTGTGTGGCCTAGGTGTGAGGGCAACCACGGTTCGGTACACGGCCTGGTGGCGCTTGATCGATCGAGGAGTCAAGGTGTGACCACGCCCAGGCCGGTCTGACGGGCGTGTTCCATTACCCGCTGCAACCGCCCGAGCTCCACGCCGAGGGCGGCTCTCCCCTCCGGCCTGATCCGGTAATAGCGGCGCCGAGCGTCATCGAGGCCGGGAGCGGGGCGGTCCTCCGTTTCCTCGATCAAACCCTGGTCGACGAGTTTTCCCAAAGCTGCGTAGAGGGCGCCGGGGCCCAGCCTCACCTCGCCGCCGGTCAGCTCTTCGGTCTCCTTCATGATCGAATAGCCATGCCGGTCCTCCCGGGCGAGGGCGAGGAGTATGTGGAAGTGTGAGGTCGGCAGAGCCATGACTCATACTATATCCACTTGAACTATATCTAGTTTTGATATATGTTGGTGGACATGGAGAAGGCAGTGTGAAACGACGATGGGCCGTCGGTGTGCTCCTCCTGTTGGCAAGCTGCTCCGAATCCGCCGAGCCGCCCGTAGACCCTGGTGACGGCGGGGACTATCAGGTGACGATTGATCCGGCCGACTTCGTGACCGCCATCGACAACCAATGGCTCCCTTTCACCCCGGGCAGCAAATGGGTCTACGAGTCGGTCGGAGGGGAAGAGGTAGAACGAATCGAGGTCGTCGTGCTCGAGGAGACACGTCGGGTCATGGGAATCCCGGCGACCGTGGTCAGGGACACTGTGACCATCAATGGTGAGTTGGTCGAGGACACTCACGACTGGTACGCCCAGGACACCGAGGGAAACGTGTGGTACCTGGGGGAGGAGACTGCCGAATACGAGAACGGCGAGGTCGTCTCGACTGCTGGGGCCTGGGAAGCAGGCCTAGACGGGGCGCTCCCGGGGATAGTGATGCTCGCCGATCCTGCGGTGGGCAACACGTATCGACAGGAGTATTACCCGGGCGAAGCGGAGGACATGGCCGAGGTGGTCGACGTCGGCGTGTCGGAGGAAATTGCTGCCGAGCCTTTCGACGATCTGATCGTGATCGAGGAATGGACTCCGCTCGAACCAGATGTGATCGAGGAGAAGTCGTACGGATCCGGCTTGGGAGTGGTGCTCGAGGAGGTCGTCGCGGGCGGGACCGGCCGGATCGAGCTCGTGTCGTACACGCCCGGGGCCTGAGGCCGTGCCTATTCGTAGACCGGGGTCGGCCCAACTCCGGTCGTTTAGAGTCCGTCCGCCATGGGAGGAGCGAATCGACGGATAGCCCGAACCGGGCTCTCGATCGTCGCCGTGGTCGTGGCCTTCGTCGTGGTGTGGGAGGGGTACAAGCTGATCTGGACCGCCCTGGGCTGGGAGAACCCGGTCAGCCCTGACGATCGGACCATGCCCCACACCTGGGACATCTTCCTCGCCTTGTTCCAACCCGCCCAGCGCAACGGGCCACCGGTCATCTTCGTCGAGGCCAGGGCGGCCTTGATGACCCTTCGCGAGGCATTCGTCGGGTTCCTGATCGGTGGGGCCGTCGGATTCGGGCTCGGAGTCCTTTTCGTGAGATCGACCATTTCCGAGCGCGCCTTCATGCCCTACGTCGTGGCCTCTCAGACCGTCCCGATCATCGCCATCGCCCCGATGGTGGTGGTGTGGGGGGGAAGGATCGACCTGCCCCAATGGCTGAGCGTCTCGCTCATCGCCGCCTACCTCACCTTCTTCCCGGTGGCCATCAACACCTTGCGGGGGCTCCGCTCCCCCCAACCGACGGCGATGGAGTTGATGAGGAGCTTTGCCAGCAGCCCCAACGAGACCCTGTGGAAGCTGCAGGTCCCGGCGGCGATGCCTTACATATTCACCGCCCTCAAGGTCTCGGCCGCGGCCAGCGTGATCGGCGCCATCGTGGGAGAGCTACCGGCCGGGTTGCGCGGAGGGCTCGGCCGTGATCTCCTCCAGTTCTCACAACAGTTCACCGCGGCCCCCGAGAAGCTCTTTGCGGCGGTCCTCATCGCCGGGCTTGCGGGGATTGCCTTCGTCGGCCTCGTCACCGCCGTCGAGCACCGCTGGGTCGAAGCCAACCGGAGGCTTGCCGCGTGAGCGCATCGGTAGTGGAGGCAAATGGCGTCGGAAAGACGTTCGGGACCGGCGAGAGCCAGGTCGAGGCTCTTCGTGGGATCGACCTTCAGATCGACCAGGGTGACTTCATCTCGTTGATCGGGCCATCGGGGTGCGGCAAGTCGACCCTGCTCCGCCTGATCGGGGACCTGGTCAGTCCGACCACCGGAACACTTCTCATCAACGGGAAGGAGCCCGGGCAAGCCCGTCTCGATCGGGACTACGGGATCGTGTTCCAGTCGGCGACGCTTCTCGACTGGCGCACCGTCCAGAAGAACGTCGAGCTACCGCTCGAGATCATGGACTTCCCCACTGAGGAACGCCCGGCCCGGGCCCGAGAGATGCTCGACCTGGTTCAGCTCGGGACCTTCGCGGATCACCACCCGTGGCAGCTCTCGGGAGGCATGCAGCAACGTGTCGCCATCGCCCGGGCCCTTGCCTTTCGACCATCGCTGTTGCTCATGGATGAGCCGTTCGGCGCCCTCGACGAGATGACCCGGGAGGCCATGCAACAGGAGGTGTTGCGGGTCTGGGATGAGACCGGGACCAGTGTCGTGTTCGTCACTCACTCCATTCCCGAGGCGGTGTTCCTCTCCACACGGGTTGTGGTCATGTCGCCCCGGCCCGGCCGGATCAGCGACGAGATCATCGTCGACCTTCCCCGCCGTCGTGACCAGGACACCCGTGAGGAGACGAAGTACTTCGACCTTGTCATCGAGGTCAGAGAGGCGCTGCGGAAGGGAGAAGGAGGAGGTGGCGCATGACTGAGCGCGACGACCTCATCCTCGAGACTGCCGAGACGGACGTCTTTGCCGCTTTCGAGGGTGACTTGCCCGCCACGGTGAGGCGAACATCGCCTCGACGCCTGATCCGACGCTATCTGCCCGCGGTCATCGCATTCGTCGCGGTCCTGCTGGTATGGGAGGGTCTGACCCGGCTCTTCGGCGTGGAGTCGTTCGTTCTCTCCAAGCCCAGCGAGATCCTGTCAGCCTTCACCGAGACGTTCGGGACCATTTGGGGTGCCGGCCTGAAGACCTTGACCGAGGCGGCGGGCGGGTTCGTCATCGGAGCCACTCTTGCGGTAATCACCTCATTGGCTGCGGCTCGATGGGTCGGGTTCCGGGAGGGGATGCTGCCCATCGCCATCGCCCTGAACGCGACGCCGATCGCCGCCCTGGCACCGATCTTCAACAACTGGTTCGGGCTCACCAACCCGTTCTCCAAGATGGCGGTGGTTGCCGTCGTGGTGTATTTCCCGGTGATGATCAACACCACGCGCGGTTTGCTGGAGGTCGACCCTGCCGAGTTGGAGCTGATGAGATCGATAGCGGCATCGCCGTCGGAGGTGATGCGGAGGATTCGGATCCCACGGGCCCTGCCGTACTTCTTCGCCTCGATCAAGGTGGCCGCCGTCCTGTCGCTGATAGCGGCGATCATCGCCGAGTACTTCGGCGGCCCGCAGGACGTGCTCGGTCAGTACATCGTCAACCGTGCGCAGTTGTTCCAGTTCCCCGATGCCTGGGCCGCCATTCTGGTGGCGTCGATCCTCGGCGTCGTTTTCTACCTCTTGATCCTCCTCGCCGAACGCCGTCTCATGCCGTGGCACGTCTCCTTCCGGGGGAACGACTAGCAACCGATTGTCCGGCGCAGGCCCGATGAGGGGCCGATAACGTGACCCGACATCTGGATCAGGAGGAAGCGGATGAAATCCGAGAGATGGCGCCGGCACATCCTTTGGCTGCCGGCTTTTGCCCTCGTGCTGGCCGCCTGCGGCGACGACACCGGCGGTGGTGAGGGAGGCGGTGACGGTACGGCTGCCCCAGCCGAATGCACCGAGCCCGATCCCGTCAGGCTCCAACTGCAGTGGTTCGCCCAGTCACAATTTGCCGGCTACTACGTGGCCCTGGACAACGGCTTCTATGAGGAACAGTGTCTCGATGTCGAGATCCTGGAAGGTGCGGTCGAGATCGTCCCACAGCAGGTCCTGGCCACCGGTGGCGCCGAGTTCGGCATCGCCTGGGTGCCCAAGGCCCTGGTCTCCCGTGAAGGCGGCGCCGACATCATCAACATTGCCCAGGTGTTCGAGCGATCAGGGACTCTTCAGGTCTCCTGGGCCGACTCCGGAATCACCTCGCCCGCCGATTGGGAGGGGAAGCGGGTCGGGAACTGGGGCTTCGGGAACGAGTACGAGGTCCTCGCCGCGATCGAGAAGTTCGCCGTGACGCCCAGCGAGCTCGTCGCCCAGGACTTCACAATGAACGCGCTCCTCAACGACGAGATCGATGCGGCCGAGGCGATGATCTACAACGAATACGCCCAGGTTCTGGAGGCAGTGAACCCGGACACCGGTGAGCTCTATACCCCCGAGGACCTGAGCGTGATCGACTACAACGATCCGGAGGTCGCCACCGCCATGCTTCAGGACGCGATCTGGGTCAACGCCGACTGGATCGCCGAGGAGGGCAATGAAGACATAGCGACGAGGTTCCTCACCGCTTCGTTCCAGGGCTGGATCCATTGTCTCGACAACTTCGAGGAATGTGTCGATGTGGTCTTGAACAACGGCTCGACGCTGGGCCAGAGCCATCAGGAATGGCAGCTCAACGAGATCCTGGGGCTCATCTTCCCCGCCACCAACGGCATCGGGGTCATGAACACCGACCTCTGGGACCAGACCGTTGCCATCGCCAACGAGCAGGTCGTCGAGCTGCAGGGTGTGGAGATCTCCAGCGACGTGTACCGGACTGATCTCGCCGAGGCCGCCGTGGCTGCCCTGGGCGACGCCGACGTGAACGGCGAGGGATTTGAGAGACGCGAGATCGAGCTTCAGGAGGGCGGGAGCTGACAGTCGGTGCGTGATCCCGTGTGCAGGCGCCCACTCTGTCTGTGGGTGGCTGCACACAGGGCCGCGCGCACGCTTCCCGTGTGCAGTTGACCACCTCCAGGGTGGAGGGCTGCACACGCTAGGTTTGGGTCAGATCACACTCCAGGGAGGTCTCCATGCCCAACATCGTCAGGGCCGCCATCGTCCAGACCGAGTGGACCGGCGACAAG
>JALDXM010000032.1:0-11166 GCA_032155085.1 Actinomycetota bacterium
GCTTCGGCGCGGCATGCCCGAATTTGCCTTTGGCTTCGCCGGGCGCGGCCCGGCCCGATTCGGGAACCTCCTCGCCGACGTCGGTGTGGTCTACGGGCACCTCTCTCTTCCCATCTCGGCCCGGAGCAACCTGCCAAGCATCGATGGAAGCTGGAAGGGCTTCCTCGGGCAGGCAGACACCCAGAGCCCGTCCCCCGTCGATGTGGATGGCCTCCAGGTGCCCAAGGCCGGGGTGAGGAGCGGCTGGATCGACTCGATCGAGCGGGTGATCGACGGAATCGACGAGGGGGCGCCGCCCACCATCCACTTCGCCCATCTCGAGGCCCCGCACATACCGTGGCGGATCAATCCCTCCGGCACCCACTATCAGCGCCCGGAGCAATACGACGAGGTCGATGGGATAGAGGTGGGCGGCACATGGGTCGACAGGCCCGACCTGCCCCGGCTCGCGTTCCAGCGTCATCTCTATCAACTCGGGTTCCTCGATTCCCGGCTCGGCGACTTGTTCGACCGTCTGGACGAGACAGGCACGTGGGACGAAGCCCTGGTGGTTGTCGTCGCGGACCATGGCGCCTCATTCGTCCCGGGTCAGCACCGGAGGTGGCCCAAGGAGGACAACCGAGCCGACCTGTTCCGGGTCCCCCTTTTCGTGAAGCTTCCCGGCCAGACGGCGGGGCAGGTGATAGACGAGCCGGCGTTCGGTATCGACATCGTGCCCACGATCGTCGATGTCCTCGATATCGACACCGATTGGGAGTTCGACGGTCAATCGCTGCTCACCATCGAGGGGACCGACCGGGCCCACGAGCCGATCTACTGGTGCTGCAACGATCAGCCAGTGTCCACCGATCTCGCCGAGCTCTTCCAACAGGTGGAGCGGAACCATGAGTGGGTGCCGGATCAGGGGAGCTGGACCGCAGTTGCCGGAGCCGGGCCCAACGCAGGCCTGGTAGGGGAAGGACTCGAAGATCTCGATGCCGAGCCCAGCTCCGATCTGCGCTGGTCGCTGACCCAGGCCGAGGCCCTGGCCGATGTCAATCGGGCAACCGGTTGGGTGCCGACCTACATCTCAGGCAGGCTCGAGCTGCCCGACGGAGCAGAATCGGACGATCTGGTGGTCGCCGTGAACGGCACCATCGCCGGCACAGGGCTGGTGACCCGGGACAGTGCCACAACCGGGGAGATCCACGCCCTGGTTGCGGAGGATCTCGTCGTCGACGGGGCAAACGACGTCCAGATCCTGGTCCCGGACGGCTCCGGGGGGTGGATCGCGGGCGTTTCGGCTGATCTCGCCGTCGAGTATCTCACGGAGGACGGGCGCCGCCTGGAGATAAAGCCGGAGGGGAATCGACGGATCGAGATCACCGGTGTGGAACAAACCGATTCGGGCGCTTGGGAGATCACCGGGTGGGCGGCCGACGTGAGCAACAAGGTGCCGGCCGACCACATCTACATCTACGCCGGCGACCTCCTCGTGGCGTCGAGCGAGCCAAACGAGGACAATCGGAACGTGCCCCGTTGGTTCGAGAGCGAGGGCCTGATTCGCTCCGGGTTCAGCTACGAGATAGAACCGGAGTCGATCCCGGATGGGCTGCAGCGCTTCACTGTCGTCGCCGAGTTCGGTGACGTCGCGGTGGAGAGCCCGGCCACGATGTCGGGCTAGCTGCTAGCTCCGCTGACGCGGCTCGAGAGCGAACAGGATCCTGGTGCCCTCGCCGAGGGTCTGCTCGGTGCCCACGACGAAGGACTCCTCGAGCAGGGCCCGGAAGTCAGCCTCGTCGCCACCCGGGTGCAACTCATGAGGAAGCTTGTTCCCCACCAGCTTGATCACCATCTCGTCTTCCGGGGAGACGAACTCGACGAGGACCGGGCACTCGAAGGACGCCAGCCAGTGAACGACCTCCCGCGGCGGGATGCTCGCCCCGTAGATGAGGTGATGGATCAGGCCGTAGGCAATCACCAGATCGGGACGGGCCCGCTCCACGAGTGAGGGCCGCTCCTTGCCGGCCCATCCCTGGGATGGAGACGGATTGGCCAGGTCGGTCAGCACGATCGACAGCCCGGGCTCCAGCCCGCTCCGGTACAGGGCGTCGAGCACTGGCTCATGGCTGTCGACGGCTATGGCCACAGCGCCCTTGCCGGCCGCGATTCGGGCGAAGTACCCGTCGTTGGCGCCAAGGTCGATGACGCGGCGGGACCCGAGCCGGTCGAGTGCTGCCTCGAGAAACTCGCCTTTCGTCGCCCGGTCGCGGGTGACATGACTGCACTCCACGTAGGTCGACCAACCCTGGTCGGATCCGTCCCACTCCAGCGAGGTGACCAGCTTCTTCAGCTTCCTGACGTTGGCCAGGATCAGGTCGGCGGTGAAACCCGCCTCGCCGAGCTCGCGACGCACGGACCGGTCGCCCATCCGTGACTCCATCCGTGCCTGGAGCCGGACATGTAGGAGGGCGCTCGTGTTGAACCTCTTGCCGCCTGGGAGGAGCTTTGCCATCTGCTCTGCGGTCGGCCCTTCGAGGTCACCGCGCAGCCATGGCTGGAACGGGACCCCGGCCCATGCCCGAAGCATGAGGGGGAACAAGATCTGGCGGGTGAACTGGCGATAGCCGATCCATGGCTCCCCGGGGCGATAGGGCTCGAACGAGCCGAGATCGATGAAAACCGGCCTCCCGTCCACGAACTGGATGTTGTAAGGGGTCGCGTCCTTGATGGTGACACCGGCCCCGAGAGCCCCTTCCAGGAGGTCGAGCTGGAGCACAGCCGCGTCGCGCAACATCGTGAAGGTCCACTCGTACGGGTAGCTGATGAAGTCGAGGCGGGGGTGGGCCAGGGCGGCTGCGCTGCCATCGGGCGGGTCGACCTCCACCGACTCGATCAGACGGCCCTCGGAGACCGCTGTTCGGAAGAAATCTGTGGCGGAGAGGGCGCGCCATCCCTCGAGACCACGCTCGTCGAGGAGACGCAACACCTTGTCGCCATCGATTACGACACGGGAAGAAGGGTCGCGAAAAGACCCGGGGTCGGGTGTGCTCAAGTTGTTGGGCCCAATCTCGATTCGGCTGGTCAGGACTCGACAGCCTGGGTGGTGTCCTCTATCTCGGTCACCGCGTCACCCTGCTCGGTCGTGCTTCCTGCCTTGTTGATGGCTCGCCTCGCCCGGTATGCCTTGAAGGCCACACCGATCCCGGCCAGGCCTCCGATCACGGCCTGGAGGATCATGCTCCCGGAGCCCGGGTCCAGATATCCAAAAATCATTCGTCAACTCCTCTGAGTCACACGGCTGCGCCGTGCCGGCCCATTGTTGCCCGATTCACGAGTCAAGCAAACCGTCCGATCATCGTTGGTTCACCTGTCGGTCACCCCGGTCGAGGTCACCCGAGATATCGGTACCGCGCCACAACCCGTCCCGAGGCATCGATGAGGAGAGTCATATCTCCACCGTTGTTCCACACCGAGCTGTCCCCAGGGTCCCAGCACGGGTCGATGCTCGTGACCGTCAGTCCCGCTCCGGGATCGATGGAAGTCCCGTTGGAGAGGTGACAGCGGTGCTGGGAGGACTCGTCGCGGATAACCCAGCCGCCGACATCGACCCGCTCCTCGCCGGCAAACGAGACCCATTCCTGATCCAGCATTTCTTCGTCGGGGCCGGGCGGGTCGAAGCTCGACGCCGAGTCGTCCACCTCCACCGCTGGTATGGGGCCCGACGCACCACACACCGTCGCGGACCACATGCCGGCGCGGGCCTGGAAGGCCCTGTCTTCGGCTTCCAGGAGGGCGCTGCCATGTGGATCGCCTTCTTCGGGCGTGCTGGCGATGGCAAACCCCTCGGCAACCTGGTCGAGGTTGACGAGGAGATCGCCCAGCCACACATAGGCGAGGGTCCGGTCGAACTGGTCCTGGCCGATCTCCTCCAAGGCCACTGTCTGACCGTCGACGAGGTCGATGAGACGGTCCTCGGCCTCCGGCCCGTGACACTCGTCACGCTCGGGGGTGTTGATCCCCATCAGTCTGACTTCGAGATCCCCTGAGCCGGTCTCGACGACAACCGAGTCGCCGTCATTGACCCGAACCACCGTCCCCGTCGTCAAACCCGAGGGTGCCGGCTCATCTGGACGCGAGTCGAAGCCTCCGTCGACCTGGCCGGTGGCCTGGCAGGCAGAGATCAGCGCGATGACGAGGATCGCCCCGCAGATCCGGGTCATCAGCTCCGGTACCGATTCAGCTCTTCACGTTCCTCACGCCGCCGCCGTCGCCGCCTTCGGTAGGCCGCCCCGATCAGCGACGTGAGAAGGACCACGGCACCGACCGTGATCAGGATGATGATGGCCAGGGGGAACTGGCCATCCATCCACAAGAACCGGACTGGGACGGGGTCAGTGTTTTGGACAGAGAAGACGACAACAAGAGCGATCCCGAGCATGAGCAGGATCGCTCCCCAGGCGATGCCGGTCGACTCCCCGCGCCGGGCTTGCGGCTCTTCAGCGACTGAGGGCCCGTCCTCCTCGGGCTCCCTGTCCTCCGGCTCGTCCGGGAAGGGATCGGTGCGATCGTCGGTCACGGGCCGATCCTATGTGACGGCGTCAACTGCCCGGGCCGGCGTCCGGAGAGCGCCCCTGTTTCGCCTCCCCTGGTCGATGTCCACCATGCGGAACAGCAGGCCGCCCACGATGAAGAAGAGCGCGATGGAGAGGATGGCTAGTCGGGCCGAGCCAGTCGCCTGGCGCACGAAGGCAAAGGTGAACGGGCCCCAGATCGAGCTGAACTTGGAGAAGACCGAGTAGAAGCCGTAGAACTCGGCCGATTGATCCTCGGGGATCATGGAGCCGTAGAGACTCCTGGACAAGGCCTGAGTGCCTCCGAGCACGAACCCAATGACCACTGCCAGCGCGAGGAATGGCCCAGCCTGGCCGGTGGGCAGGAAGAACGCCGCCAGGGTCACGACAGCCCAGGTCACGATGCTGGCGAGGAGGCTGCGTCTCGTCCCGATCCTGTTGGCGAGACGCCCGAACCCCATCGCTCCGAAGAAGGCGATGAACTGGACCAACAGCACACCACCGATCACGATCGTGATGTCGAGATCGAGAGTCTCGGTGGCGTACACCGCGGCGAGGGCGATCGTGGTCTGCACACCGTCGTTGAACAGCATGAAGGCGATGATGAAGATGAGCAGCGGCCGGTTTCGCCCCACTTTGCGCAGGGTGGCCAGCGTCCGTTTGAACCCGAACCGGGTGTAGGTCCACCAGGTCCGCTCCATGCCTGTCGGGAGTGGCTGGGAATGACCGACGGCCGGTAGCCGCCGGAAGGAGTGGATGGCGAAAACGAGCCACCAGATCCCCGCCGAGCCGATTGAGATCCTCGTGGCGAGCGCTGTGTCGATCGGGATGACCCCGTCGCTCAATTGGATGAGAGCCACGGACAACAGGAGATGGAGCCCTCCGCCGAGGTAGCCCCATGCGAACCCTCGCGAGCTCACCATGTCGATGGTGTCGTCGGTGGTCAGATCGGGCAGGTAGGCGTCGTAGAACACGTTGGCCCCGACGAAACCGAGATGGGCAAGCAGGAACAGACCGAGCGTGAGGAAGACGTCGCCGGTGGCGGCCACGAACAGCAGCGAGGCGAACACCGCACCCCAGGTGGCGAAGACGGTGAGGAATCTCTTCTTCGACGCCGAGAAGTCTGCGATTGCCCCCAACACCGGTGTCAGGACGAACATGATCAAGGGACCCGCCCCTACCGCCAGAGCCCACAGGTCCTGACCGGTCCAATTGCGGCCGAAGAGGTGGACACCGCCCTCGCCGACCACCTCCGCCGCGAAGTAGGCGGGGAGGACGGCGGCGAGGATGGTCGTGGCGTACGCCGAGTTGGCCCAGTCATAGGTGACCCAGGCCCGGATGGCGCCCGGGTCGTTCTCGTACGCTGCTGAGACCGCTCCTGGGGCCACGTTGTGGGAACTTATCCCTAGCGTGTGCCCGATGCGCCGCTACCTGGCCCTTTTCCTCGTCCTCCTGACGGCTTGTGTCAGCAGATCCGGCGAAGATGTGGGCCCGGTCGAATCGACCCTGCCCCCTGCTACCACCGAGGGCACCACGGTGACGACGGCGCCGGGCACCACGTCCAGCACCTCAACCGCTTCATCTACGACTGCCCCGGCCACCACTCCTTCGACGCTGGCCCTGGACGAGACGGTCCTGGCATATCAGGTGGTGGCCGACCTCGACTTCCCGGTTCAGCTCACCGCCCGACCCGGGGACCAGCACGGATACGTCATAACCAAGAACGGGCTGGTCTGGCTGTTCGATGGCACCGCGGTAGCCGCCGAGCCGGTCCTCGACATCAGCGATCGCGTCCTCAACGACGGGGAGCAGGGCTTGCTCTCGATCGCGTTGCACCCCGAGGACCCGAACCGTCTCTATCTTCATTATTCGGATCCGGTGGGTGACACGGTGGTCTCCGAGTTCACACTGTCGTCACCCGCCCAGGCCGATCCCGGCAGCGAGCGGGTCCTGCTCCAGGTGGACCAGCCGGCGGCAAACCACAACGGTGGGATGATCCAGTTCACCCCCGACGGCGCCTTGCTCCTGGGTCTGGGGGATGGGGGCGGAGCCAACGACCGTTTTGGCAACGGGCAAAACCCCGACACGCTGCTAGGTGGCTTGGTGACCATGAGTGTCGACGGCGATCCTCAGCCGTCGAAGTTCGCCATGGGGCTGCGCAACCCATGGCGTTTCTGGATCGACGGGGAGACCACCTTCATCGCCGATGTGGGACAGAATTCCATCGAGGAGGTCTCGGTCACCCCGCTGCAGCCCGGGCTCAACTACGGCTGGCCGCTATTCGAGGGCCTGCAGTGTTTCAACTGTTCGAGTGGCGACGAGGTAGGCCTGGTCGCCCCGGTGCTGGAGGTGGAGCATGGTGACGCCGGGACCTGCTCCATCACCGGTGGCATCGTCTACCGCGGCGCCGCCCTCCCACAACTGAATGGCCACTACTTCTATTCGGACTACTGCGGCGGTTATCTCCGCAGCTTCATCTACGCCGATGGCGCCGCCGGCGACTTGCGCGATTGGACGGACCAGGTCGGGCTCGCCGGGGCGGTCACCGGGTTCGGGGCGGATGGTGCCGGCGAGATGTATGTCACGACCACAGGGCAGTTGCTGAAGGTGGTGGCTGGGGGCTGAGCTGTCCCCTTTATCCTCCGATCGATGCCCACCATCTTCACGCGGATCATCGATGGCGAGATCCCCGGCACCTTCGTATGGCGCGACGACCTCTGTGTCGCATTCCTGTCCATCAACCCCCTTCGCCCCGGTCATACCCTGGTGGTGCCCAGGGAGGAGGTCGATCACTGGATCGATTGCCCCCCAGAGCTGGCTAATCATCTCTTCACAGTTTCCCGTCACATCGGGACGGCGCTGCAGCGGGCCTTTCAACCGACGAGGGTCGGGTTCATGATCGCCGGTCTCGAAGTGCCCCACCTGCACTTTCACCTTGTCCCCATGGACGGAGTGCACGATCTCGATTTCGCCAATGCCGCCCACTCGGTCGAGCAGCATGAGCTCGACTCCGCTGCCGGGAAGATCCGATCGGAGCTGCAGGCCCTTGGGCTCGCCGAGGCCGCCGAGTAGTGGAGGTCGTCCTCGGGGGACTCAGCTCCCTCTTGTACGGGTTCGCCGACTTTCTCGGCGGGGAGGGCGCCAAGCGGGCACCGGCCGCGGCCGTGGTCCTCTGGGCTGGAGCGCTCGGTCGCCCTGATCATCGGCGGCGAGGCGGACACGACCGACTATCTCCTCGGCGCCGCCGCCGGCACGGCCGGGGCAGTGGGGCTGGTGTCGCTCTTCGCCGGGCTGGGCAGGGGTCAGGCGGCTGCCGTCGCCCCGACCGCAGCGGCAGTCGCAGCGATCTTGCCGGTGGTCGTGGCGGTCGTCGGGGGTGAGCGCCCCTCCGTCCTCGCCTGGGTCGGGGTCGTCGTTGCCATCCCGGCGATAGTCCTCAGCGCGTGGGTCGCCGACCCGGGCGAATCGCTGCGAGGGAGCGTGAGTTACGGGCTCCTCGCCGGGCTCGGCTTCGGTGGATTCACGGCGATCATCGGATTCACCGACCCCAATTCGAACCTGCTGCCCCTCATCTCGTCACGCGCGTCGACCATGGCAGTCGTCCTGGTTCTCACCGCGTTCGGAGTGTGGAAGCTCGTTGGCTTCGGCTCGTCTCCGAGGCTTCTCGTTGCGGGCAACGCCCTCCTCGACGTGAGCGGGAATGTCGCCCTGCTCCTGGCAATCAGGGCGGGCTCGCTCGCCCTCGCCGCCGTCGCAGCGTCTTTCTACCCGGCCGTGACCGTTCTCCTCGCCCGCCTCGTCAACGGGGAGCACCTCAGAGTCAGGCAAATCGCCGGGATCGCGCTCACTGTGATGGCGATGTCAGCCATCGCTCTCAGCTGACCCGGTCAGCCTCTGACCACCATCCAGGTGCCGCCGATGACGAGTGCGATGCCCAGCATCCGGACCAGGTCCAGGCTTCGCCCATCGCCGAACCACCCGAAATGCTCGATCACGGCACCCAGGATCAGGACTGCGGCCGTGAACAAGGTCAGACCAGCGGCCAGACCGAGATTGGCCACGCTCACTCCAAGGGAGGCGACCACGACCAGACCCATCAGCCCCGCCCCGAAGACCCACCACGGCAGCCCTCTCAGGTCGGAGAGCCGATCGCTCTGGAAGATCAACATGAGAGCCGTGATCGCCAGCCCACCGCTGGCATACGTCACGAAGGTGGAGGCCAGAGTGCCCACTCTGTCCTCCATCACCCCGAGGGCCTGTGACTGCAGCGCTCCGGCGAGACCACCGAGCACTGCAATCACAACCACGACGAAGAGACTCATCTGACCGTCCAGATTGGTCGCAACGAGCCCGGATCCGTGGGATCAAACGGGGCTTCTACCATCCGCCCATAGTCGAGCCCACCGTCCAACAGCGCTCCTTGCGCCCTGCCGTGGCCACCCTTCTGGTGCTGAAACTGGTGGCGAACACGGCATTCCGATTCGTCTATCCGTTCCTTCCCGCCATCGCCAGAGGGCTGGGCATCGACCTGACCCAGGCCGGCGCCCTCGTCTCCGTCCGCTGGGCGAGCTCGATGGCAGCTCCGGCCGTCATGTCGGTTGGCCGGCGGATCCCAGGCAGCAGACAGCTCTTGATCGGTGGGCTGATCGTCTTCTCGGTGGGCTCGATCGTCACCGCCTGGACCGGGGTCTTCGTCGGAGCGGTGATCGGATTCGCCCTGATCGGCTTGTCCAAGCCAATGATCGACGTGAGTGCCCAGGTATACGTCTCGGAGAGGGTCGCCTATGAGCAACGGGCCCGGTACGTAGGCATCCTCGAGATCGCCTGGGCCGGTGGGTTGCTCATCGGGGCGCCGGTGGCGGGCTGGCTCATCGAGAACTGGAGTTGGGAGGCACCGTTCTGGACGGTGGGACTCCTCGGGGTCGCGGGGGTCGGGCTGGCTCTGATGTTCCTCGACCCCGACGATGGTGCTGCTGCCGACCAGATGGTGCGGGCGGCCGATAGCCCGGGCCGTCAAGTGTTGCTGGTCCTCGCCACCATCGTCCTGTTCAGCTATGCCCACGAGTCGGTGCTCGTAGTCCTGGGAGGGTGGTTGGAGGGCAGTTTTGGGCTGACCCTCCTCGCTCTCGGCGGGGTGGGCACACTGATCGGCGTCTCCGAGCTGATCGGTGAGGTCTCCATGGCGAGCTTCACCGATCGAATCGGCAAGCGAAACTCGCTGGCCATCGGGATCGGGGCCGGCGGTGTGCTGCTGCTCTTGCTCTCGCTCGTCTACGAGCAGTTCCTGCCTTCCATGGTCGTTCTGTTCGTCGCCGGAGTGGTCATCGAGTTCGGGATCATCTCGGCCATCCCCATGGCCACCGAGCTCCGGCCCCGTGCCCGAGCCCGCACCCTGTCCCTGCTCGTCGTCTCCAGCGCCCTGGGCCGGGTCGCCGCCGACCTGGTGGCGCCGCGCGTGTTCACGGCAGGAGGGATGAGGCCGGTGACCCTCATGGCCGGCGTCGTGTCGATGGCAGCGCTCCTCGTCGTGCTCCTCGGTGTGCGGGAGGTTGAGCCCTCCACTCAGGACGAGGCTGCCGTCTCGTAGCTCTCGATGGTCGACCTCAGATAGGCCAGGGCCTGGTCGAAGCCGAGTGAGGCCTGGCTCGTGGTGTAAGCGAGGACCCTCATCAGCCACAGCCTGAAGGCCAGCGACTCCCAAACCGGATCCCCGAGGACGAACCCATCGGTCAGGAATCCGTGGACGGTGTACCAGAGGTCGGCATCCATCTGCTCGAACCCGCTGTTCGGCCCCACGGAGAGAAGACGGCCGGCTGGGCCCGGAGGAAGAGAAGAGAGGAGCGCAACCTCGTTTTCGGGCCAGACGTCCCCCAGAAGGGCTCTCGAGCCCTCTATGTCATAGGCCACCACCTGCTTCAGGTCATCGGGGGCGTCTGATGGGGGGTCGCTGCTGTGCCGGTCCCCGAGCCCGGGACCGGGCATCCCCTGCAACGAGCGGGCGGCGTCGAGACATTCGACCAGCATCTCCCTCAGTTCGTCGAGGGAGCCATAGAGGGCATGCCGTTTGCCGTCCGTCACATGGTGCTCGTAGAGGCCGAGACCCATGACCGACGTCGAGTAGGTGAGCACGGTGTCGATGCCCCAATCCGATCGTTCCCGCACCAGGGGCGAGGTGGCCAGTGATTCGACCGCCTCTCTGCTCAGAAGCACTTCACCGCCCAGGGGCTGATCGAGCCGGGGGAGAAAGGTCCCCGGAAAGATACGGGCCAAAGCGGGCCTCGTGATCATCCAGGTGATCATGGCGTCGGTCGCCGCGCGCGGGAACCGGTGCCGCACTACCCCATAGCCCCGGTCGGCGGCGGCTTCGGCGCCGTCGATCCAGGACGAGTCGAAGTTGGTGATGTCTGCGTCGTAGAAATGGACCCGCTCCCATCCCTCCTCGGCGGCCCGGGCCATGGCGGTGTTCATGGCGTCACCCTTGCCCGGCCGAAACGTGCCGATTCGCTCCTGGAGAAGGACCCGGGCCGGCTTGGAAGTGGCCGACCACAGATCTCGTGCGCCGTGGCCCACCGCCGTCGCTCTCTCGCCTTCCACGGTGGCAACAGCCCAGACC
>JALDXM010000033.1:0-11092 GCA_032155085.1 Actinomycetota bacterium
CCGGCGCCACCCTCCACGCCGTCGCTGTCGATGAGATCAGCTTCGAGAGTCACCTCCTGACCGTCACGCTCCACCACAACGGTGGTGATTCCGGCGCCAACCTCAGACAACGCTTCGGGGACATCGTCCCAGACATCGACTGGGTTCCCACCTATCGAGACGATCACATCATTTGGCTCGAGGCCCGCGACTGATGCCGGGGTCGGCACGCTCTCGCCGTCCACTTCCGCCGCGGGCACGACCGTCTCGACGATCGGTTGGGCCTCCGAGACACCATTCACCATGACGATGCCGTAGAACAGAATGAAGGCGATGAGGAAGTTCATGCCCACTCCGGCCAGGACGACGACGCTCTTCTCCCAGAATTTCTTCTCCCGATAGGTTCGCCCGACGTCCTCCGGCGATATCGGTTCGAGAGGATTCATTCCGACGATCCGCACATACCCGCCGAGGGGCAGCGCCTTGAAGCCGTACTCGGTCTCTCCCCGACGCCATGAGAAGAGCCGGGGGCCGAAACCGAAGAAGAACTCGGTCACCTTCATCCCGGTCGCCTTTGCCGCGAAAAAGTGACCGGCCTCGTGCGCGGTCACAAAGAGAATGATCGCCGCCGCTGCGGCCAAGCCTCCGAGCATGCGGACACGCTACCCGCGGATTCGCATTAGTCAGCAGGCTCCTGCGATGAACGAGGCCGCTATCTCGCGGCCGTCACGGTCGGCCGCGATCACGTCTTCGACCGTCTCGAGGGGCCGCCAGTCGGCAGTCTCCAAGGTTGCCGAGACAACTTCGGTGATCCCGAGGAATCCGAGCCTGCCATCGAGGAAAGCCGCCACAGCAACCTCATCGGCGGCGTTGAGCACGGCGGGGGAGGATCCACCTTCCCGACCGGCAGCAAAAGCAAGCCCGATCGCCGGGAACGACTCTTGATCTGGTTCCTCGAAGGTGAGGTCGAGGCCGGCCAGTCCGAAGGGGCGGGCGGGTGATGGAGCCCGCTCCGGTGCGGTGAGGGCGTACTGGATCGGGATCCTCATGTCGGGATGACCCAGATGGCCCTTCCAGGAGCCGTCGACGAACTCCACCGCGGAATGGAGGATCGACTGGGGGTGGACCAGGACCGCGATGCGGTCGTAGTCGACATCGAAGAGGTGGTGGGCCTCGATCACCTCGAGGCCCTTGTTGAAGAGGGTGGCCGAGTCGATCGTGATGCGTGGTCCCATATCCCAGGTGGGATGGGCCAGCGCCTCCTCGGGCGTCACCTCGGCCAGGGAGTCCTTGGACCGGCCCCGGAATGGCCCACCCGAGGCGGTCAGGATCAGACGAGACACCGACTCAGGCGGCTCACCAGCGAGACACTGGAGAAGGGCGGAATGCTCGCTGTCGACCGGGATCAGCTCTCCGCCGTGCTCCAACAACACCTGTTTCACGACGGGGCCACCGGCCACCAGGCTCTCCTTGTTGGCCAGGGCGACCCGGTTCCCGCTCTCCAGCCCTGCGATGGTGGCTCTCAGCCCGGCGGCTCCCACGATCCCGTTGACGACCACCGAGCTCGGGGTTCGGGCCCCATCCACAACGGCGTCGGCTCCGAACTCGACCGGCCTGCCCACTCGGTGCTGGAACTCCTCGCGCTCTTCGGTTGAACCGCCGGCCACGAGGACACGAGCCTCTGGGTGCGCCAGGGCAACATCAGCCAGCTTTGGCGATGGGGAGCGCGCCCCGATAGCAACGATCGGGAGACCGAGCGCTGTCGCCACCTCGATTGTCTGGGACCCGATCGACCCGGTCGCCCCGAGGACGACTACATCTGGGGTCACAGCAGACCGAAGCCGCGGAACAGGTAGTAGATCGCCGGGACGGCGAGGAGAAACCCGTCGATCCGGTCGAGCATGCCACCGTGGCCAGGTAGGACCGAACCCATGTCCTTGACTCCGAGCGACCGCTTGACCATCGACTCGATGAGATCCCCGAGCGGCACCATGACTCCGATGACTGCGGCCGCCACGAGTGCCCGGGCTATGCCGATCGTCTCCCATGCCGGGAAAGTGGCGAGGACCGTGGCCACGATCAAGCCTGCGATGAAGCCACCTACCAGGCCTTCGATCGTCTTCTTCGGGGAGAGCTCAGGCGCCAGCACACGCCGGCCCAGGGAGCGACCGACGAAGTACGCCGCAGTGTCGTTGGCCACGACGATGAAGACCACGAAGAGGACGTAGGCGACCGGCTGAGGGCCCTGGACGATCAGGATGGCGAACGAGAGAAGGCCCACCCAGGTCATCCCCCCGATCGTGACGGCGGCGTCCTCGAGAGGTTGGCGGCGTGGCGAGAGCGTGAGGTAGAGCAGTGTCACGATCGAGAACGTGGCCGCCCACGCCGCGATCGCAGTGGCGCCGGCCGTCTGCGCACCAACCCCCATGAACACCACCCCAAGAAGCCCGAAGAGGGCCAGGGGGCGGATCTCCTCGGAGCGGATCGTGTGATAGAACTCGCCGGCCGACACGACCATCACCAGGATCACGAAAGCGGTGAACCACCAGCCTCCAAGCAGGAGGCTGCCCACGAAGAGGCCGAACACCACCAGGGCGGAGGCGACACGCATCGCCAGGTCGCTGGCGGCTGCCTGTTCGCTGGCCTCGAAGTCCTCCTCTGAGTCGGCACGGGAGCCGGTCACGTCCTCGAAGCCGACCAGGCCGCTGCCCACTCCCGGGACGGTGGCCGCCACGGCCTGCTGCTCCCATTCTTCCTCGGAGGCCCGGCTCACCTCTTCGGCCAGCCCTTGGTACTCATGAGTGGTCGAGCCGGTGTACTGGTTCATCTCGTAGTCATCGAGCTCCTGGGGGAAGCTCATCGACTCGAAGTCTTCTCCCCCGCCATCGCCCGATGGCTGTCCGGGCTCCTCCGATGCAGCCTCGTCGGAATCCGATTCCTCATCGGCTGCGTCACCGGTGGCCTCGTCCTCCTCGCCGATGAGTGGCGGCAATGAGAACACTTCGGCGTCTTCGTCCGAGTCGTCCCAGAGACGATCCGGCTTTTTCTCTTCGTCGGGGGTGCGCTCCAAATCAGACCTCGAGCAGCTCTTCTTCCTTGTGACCGAGCAGACGGTCGATCTTCTCAACGTAGCGGTCGGTCAGCTTCTGAAGCTCATCCTCCCCGCGTCGAATGTCATCGTCGGAGATCTCGCCGTGCATCGACTCCATGTCCCCTTTGGAGTGGCGTCTGACGTTTCGAACGGCCACACGGCCCTCCTCGGCCATGTGTCGCACCAGCTTGATCAGGTCCTTCCGCCGCTCCTCGGTGAGCGGAGGGAAGGCGATGCGGATGACATTGCCGTCATTGGTGGGGTTGAGCCCCAGATCAGAAGTCTGCAAAGCCCGATCGATGTCATTCACGGTGGACTTGTCGAAGGGCTGAACCACCAGCAGACGGGGCTCGGGGACCGAGATGGAGGCAAGCTGCTGAAGAGGCGTGGGAGATCCGTAGTAGTCGACTGTGATCCTTTGCAGGAGCTGAGGGTTGGCCCGTCCGGTGCGGACGGTCGTGAACTCCGAGGCCACATGCTCGGTGGCCTGTTCCATCTTGTGCTCGGCCTCGGTCAGGAGGTCACTGATCACTGTTGCTCCTAGTGGATCACGGTGCCGATTTTCTCGCCGCTCACCGCCTTGACGATGTTGCCCGGGACCGTCATGTCGAACACGACGATCGGCACACCGTGCTCCTTGCTCATCGTAACGGCGGTGGTGTCCATCACTCTGAGCTCGTTGGAGATGAAATCCATATAGGAGAGCTCATCTAAACGCTTGGCGTCGGGATGGGTGGCCGGGTCGGCGTCGTAGATGCCGTCTACCTTGCTCGCCTTGAGGAGGGCGTCCGCACCCATCTCGACGGCGCGTAGAGCTGCGGTGGTGTCGGTCGTGAAGAAGGGGTTTCCGGTGCCTGCCGCGAATATCACAACCCGCCCTTTCTCCAGATGGCGGATGGCCCGGAGCCTGATGTAGGGCTCCGCCAGCTCCTGCATGGTGATGGCGCTCTGAACCCGGGTCGGCACGCCAGCCTTCTCCAGCGCGTCGCGGAGGGCGAGGGCGTTGATCACCGTTGCCAGCATCCCCATGTAGTCCGCCGACGCGGCGTCCATGCCCTTGGCCGCCTGGGAGACGCCACGGAAGATGTTTCCTCCTCCCACAACCACGGCGATCTGGACCGAGTCTGCGTGGGCCTCGGCGATCTCCTCGGCGACCCGAACCACGGTGAGAGGGTCGATGCCATAACCGAGCGTGGGGTCGGCAAAGGCCTCACCTGACAGCTTGAGCAGCACCCTTCTCACGGGGGGTTCGGACATGTGGCCCTCCTAGTCGCCTACGGCGATGCGTGAAATCCTGCGCACGGAGATGTTCTCGCCCATCTTGGACGCAAGGCTCGCCACCATGTCGCCCACAGTGCCGTCGAACTTCTCGGCATTCACGAATTTCTGGTCGTAGAGGACGTTGTCTGCGAACCAGGCTTCGATCTTCCCGTCCACGATCCGGTCCACGACGTTCTCCGGCTTGCCTTCGGCGATTGCCTGACGGGCGATGATCTCCCGTTCCTTGGCCAGCTCATCGGCGTCGACCTCGTCGCGTCTCACCCATGTGGGCTTTCCCCAGCTGACGTGCATTGCGATGTCGTCGGCCGTCTGCCGGAACTCCTCGCTCTTGGCGACGAAGTCGGTCTCACAGCTCAGCTCGACAAGCACTCCGAGGACCGGCCTGTCGTTCTGGAAATGGATATAGCTACCGATCGTGCCCTCGTTGGCCTCACGCTCGGTGCGCTTGGCCATCTTGGCCTGGCCCCGCTCCCGAAGCAGCTCGAACGCCTTCTCGACATCGCCTTCGGCGTCGGTGAGCGCTTTCTTGGCGTCCATCATGCCGACTCCGGCGTCCTGCCGGAGCTTCTGGATGTCCTTGACGCCGAACTCAGCCATTGGCCTGCTCCACCGGCTCGGCCGGCTGAGCATTGGCAGTCTCGTGCTCGAAGTCCGGCCCATCGTCCGACAACTCGTCCGCAACGTCAGTTGGGTTGTCGCCCTTCGACGCCTTGGCGCCAGCCAGCTTCCGCCCCTCCAGGGCAGCATCGGCGATGGCGCCGGCGATGAGGTCGGCGGCGCGGATGGCGTCGTCGTTGCCTGCGATGACGTAGTCGACTTTGTCCGGGTCGCTGTTCGAGTCGACCAGGGCAATGACCTGCATCCCAAGTCGAGCGGCCTCGGTCACCGCGGTCGCCTCGGTGTTGACGTCGATCACGAAGATGGCGTCCGGGGTCTTCTGCAGATCGACGACCCCACCCAGGTTTTGCTCCAGCTTGGCCAGCTCACGACGGAGCTTGAGCCGCTCTTTCTTCGGAAGGGCGTTGATCTCGCCGCTTGCCTCGAGACGCCGCAGCTCGCGCATGTAGAAAATGCGCTTCTGGATGGTCTGGAAATTGGTGAGCATCCCGCCCAGCCATCTGTAGTTCACAAAGGGCATGCCGGACCGGGTGGCGTGCTCGGCCACGGCAGCCTGAGCCTGCTTCTTCGTCCCGACGAAGAGGACGACGCCGCCGTCCGATGTCAGGTTCTTGACGTAATCGGCCGCAGCGGCCGTCTGGTCGACCGTTTGACGGAGGTCGATGATGTGGATCCCGTTGCGCTCCCCGTAGATGTAAGGGCTCATCTTTGGGTTCCAGCGCCGGGTCTGGTGGCCGAAATGGACGCCGGCCTCCAGGAGTTGCTTCATTGTGACAGCAGCCACAATTGCTCCTTTCTGGTTGTTACCTCCGCTTGCCGGTGAGTTCCCACCTGGAGAACCAGGTGACCCTCGTTCGGGACGCGCCCGACCAGTGAGGGTGAGCAAGCGTGCGTGATAGAGGGAATTGTAAGGGTGACTGGCGCTCTTAGGTAATCAGCCCCAGGACGGCTCGCCCAGACGGTTGCGCAGGGACATCATCGTCTTGGCGTGAATCTGACAGACCCGGGACTCGGTGACGCCGAGCACCTCACCTATCTCGGCCAGCGTCATCCCCTCGTAGTAGTACAGCGTCACCACCAGGCGCTCACGTTGCGGGAGCCGGTTGATGGCATCGACCAGTCCGTGACGGGTTTCCTCTGCCTGGAAGGCGGTCTCGGGTGAGACACCGGTCGGATCAGCCAGCATGTCTCCGACCGACGTCGACGAGTCGTTGCCCACGAACTCGTCCAGGGCTGCGATCCCGGACCGGCCGATCTCGGCCAGTGCGCCCTGCAGGTCTGACACGTCCATCTCGAGGTTGTGCGCGAGCTCCTCGTCGGTAGGGGCCCGTTGCAGGGTGTGTTCCAGCTCGGCGACCGCGGTCTCGATCAGCCGGGCCCGGGATCGCACCGAGCGGGGCACCCAGTCGAGGGCGCGCAGCTCGTCGAGGATGGCGCCTTTGATCCTGTTGATGGCATAGGTCTCGAACTTGAAGCCACGCTCGAGCTCGAACTTGTCGATGGCGTCGATGAGGCCGAACAAGCCGTAGCTGGCCAGGTCGTTCTGATCCACCGAGCGAGGCAAGCCCGATCCGACCCGGCCTGCGACGTATTTGACCAGGGGTGAGTAGTGGAGAATCAGCCGCTCACGGGCATCGGCGTCTGCCGAAGACTTGAAGCGCTCCCACAGGGCATCGACCTGGTTGGCCTCAGGCCCTCGGGTGGCTTCGGTCATAGGTTCCTCTCAGGTGCTGCCGGGTGACGGCAGTGTAGATCTGGGTCGTGGCGAGGTCGGTGTGACCGAGCATGTCCTGAACCGAGCGCAAATCCGCCCCACCCTCGAGGAGATGGGTGGCGAAGCTGTGCCTCAAGGCGTGTGGGAAGGTCGCCATGCGCCGTCTGACCACCGTCCTGATCCCTCGCGGCCCGAGTGGCCCGCCCCGGATCCCCACCCAGAGGGCCTGGCCAGCCTCCGACCCTGCCATTTGCGGGCGACCATCAGTCAGATAGCGGCGTAGGGACTCCTGAGCCGGCCGGCCGATGGGAACTCGCCTCGTTTTCCGTCCCTTTCCGAACACCGTGACCATGTCCCGACCCACGTCGTCGATAGTCATCGAGGCCAGCTCGGAAACCCTCAATCCCGTCGAATAGAGGGTGTCGATCAGCGCTCGATCCCTGAGGCCCTCAGGGGAGCCGGGATCGATGGTCTCGATGGCATGGACGACGGTCCGGGCGGGGAGGGCATGAGGCAAGGGCTTGTCGAGACGAGGCCGGGAGACTCCCTCGAAAGGGTTGACCCGGGCCGAGCCCCTTCGCCCGGCGTCGTTGTAGAAGGACCGGACCGCCGACGACTTGCGTGTCATCGACCGCTTCGAATAGCCGGCCCCGGACAGGACGGCGAGATAGCGGCGGGCGTGCTGTCGGGAGACCTCGTCGATCGAGCCCACGCCTTCCTCATCGCAGTAGGCGAAGAACTGGGCGAGATCCCGGCGGTACGCCTCGAGGGTATGGAGAGACAACTCCTTCTGGTCACGCATTCGGCCAAGGAAGTCGTCTACTGGTGGCGCGGCCCATCGCGGCATCTCAGGGATCTTCACCAGAGTGATGCTATTGGGAGATCGATCAGCCTCCCGGTCAACCGGCGGGCAGGACGGTATCGCCCGAGCGCACAGCTCGGCCTTCGATCTCGAGACGGGCGAGGCGGGCCAAAGCCTCCGCAGGGGGGCACTCCCACAGCTCGGGCAGATCTTCGACCGAGATTCCCCCGGGGGGGATCAATTGGTCGGAGGCATTCGAAGGAGTAGGAGGCCGGCCCAGGATCAACTCCAGCTCAGTGATCAGATCGGCCGTTCCCAGCACAGGATGGGCCCCATCCCGGATCAGCCGGTTGCAACCAATCGAAGCGGGCCGGTCGACGTCGCCGGGGACTACCAATACCGGCCGCCCCATTTCTGCTGCCAGCCGGGCGGTGATCAAGGCGCCTCCCGTCTCCCCAGCCTCGACCACGACCACCGCCGATGCGATCGCGGCGATGATCCGATTTCGGGCTGGAAACCGCCACCGGTCGGGCGGGGTGCCAGGTGGGTACTCGGAGAAGATCGCACCACCTCCGTCGAGGATGGAGTGATAGAGGTCGGTGTTCTCCGCCGGGTAGACCACGTCGACGCCCGAGCCGAGCACGGCCACCGCCACACCTCCTCCCCGCACCGCACCACGGTGGGCAGCCGCGTCGATCCCCCTGGCCAGGCCGCTGACGGTGGTCCAGCCCGCCCGGGACAATGCATCGCCGAATCCGGTGGCCAGGTCGATCCCATACCGGGTGCAGCGTCGTGTACCCACCACAGCAACCGCAGGCGCTGTAGTGACCTTCCCCAGCATGTAGACCGCCGGCGGCTCCTCCAGGTCGCTCAGCCCAGCCGGGTAGACGCCGTCCCCCGGTCGCACCAGAGCAACCTCACTCATCCCGCCACTCGCCGCGGAGCCCGATCGCCTCGGCCATGTGCATCTCCTCCACCCGGGTAAGACCGTCGAGATCGGCGATCGTCCTGGCTACACGACGTACCCGATCGGCCCCTCGAGCGGTTAGGACTCCGTTGCCTAAGGCCTTGCCGACCAGCGCCAGCGCAGAAGCCGTTACTTCGTCCGAGTCAGCGGATGGGACAAGGTGGCGGTTGAGCACACCACGGTCGCTCTGGGCCAGTCGCGCCCGTTCGACGCGTTCGGCGACCACGGCGGTCGGCTCACCAGTCGGGCCCGAATATTCCTCAGCCTCCACCCTGCCCACCCGGACGATGAGGTCGAAGCGATCCAGCAGTGGGCCCGAAATGCGAGCCCGGTAGCGGCCGAGAATGGCTGGCCGGCAGTCGCATGGCCGGCGCCGGTCTCCGTAGAAGCCACAAGGACAAGGATTGGTGGCTGCCACCAACTGAAAGGAAGCGGCGAAGTCGAGCGACATCCCTCGTCGAGCCACGGACACCACACCTTCTTCGAGGGGCTGACGCAAGGTGTCGAGATGCCCGCGGGGGAACTCGGCCAGCTCATCCAAGAAGAGGACCCCGTTGTGGGCCAATGACGCCTCACCCGGTACCGGATTGCCGGTGCCACCGCCGACCAGTGCGGCCTTCGAGGCGGTGTGGTGTGGGGCGCGGAACGGTGGCGTCACCACCATTCCTCGATGTCGTCCGGCGGCCGACCAAAGCAGGGCCGTCTCCACGGCTTCGCCGGGCGCGAGCGGGGGCATGATCCCGATGAGACGCCGGGCCAGCATGGACTTCCCCGACCCGGGAGGGCCGTGCAGCAGGAGGTGGTGACCGCCGGCCGCCGCCACCTCCAAGGCTCTTCGGGCCACCGGTTGGCCTCGCACATCAGACAGGTCCGGCGCCGGGCCATGCTCGACCCTCGGAGCGGGCTTGGCGGCCACGGCGTGATCGAGTCCACCCCGCAGGAGATCGACCGCTTCGGCCAGGCTGGCCACCCCGAAGGCGCGGGCACCTGGGATGGACGCCGCCTCCCCTGCATCCGTGGTGGCGACGAGACAGGGAACGCCGTCCCTGGCACTGAGGACACCGGCGCCGAAAGCGTTGGATCCCGGCCGTACCGACCCGTCGAGGGCAAGCTCCCCGACCACCACCGCGCGCCTCAGGTCGGGGATCTCGCGGCTGGCTGCCAGGATGCCGAGGGCGATCGGGAGGTCGAAGTCCGTGCCTCCTTTCGGCAGGTCGGCCGGAGCCAGATTGACCGTCACGGTGCGATTCGGAAATCGAATACCTGCCGAGGCGACCGCGGCCCGGACCCGGTCCTTCGCCTCCCTGACAGCGGTGTCAGGCAGGCCGGAGAGCTTGAACGCCTCGTTCTGACGCCCGACATGGGCTTCCACCCTCACCGGGCGTGCTTCTCCCCCAACCAGCGCCACCGACGTGGCCGCGGCATACATGGCTCGAACGTATGGGGAACCGGATGCCGTTGGAAGGGGTCTAAGGGCTAAGACGCGACTAAGGCTGACATCAGGTTTACCGTCTCCTTGGCACGCTGTCCCCCGTCCACACGATGAGCTCCAAACCTGCCACCACCACCCCAGCCCGACCTTCGCCGCAACCCAACAAGCGACGGCGGCGTTTCAGTCGCGGACAGCGATGGACGCTTGGGATCCTGTTCTTGCTCGTGTTCGGGGCAGCAGCCCTGGTCGGCGCCACCTTCCTGGCCGACTTCCAGATGGAGGACGCCGGCCCGATGCCCTCGCTGGCCGCCGGCGACGGTGTCTACCTCATCGTGGGTAGCGATAGTCGCGAGAACCTTCCCGACGATCTCGACCAGGGGTTCTTCGGCGACTTCGGCGGGTCCCGAGCCGACGTGATCATCCTGGCCCAGGTGGCCGATGGGCGCAGGCAGTTGCTCTCGCTCCCCCGTGACCTGAAGGTCGAGATCCCGGGTCATGGCGTCGACAAGATCAACGCCGCCTATGCATACGGTGGTCCCGACCTCCTCGCGGAGACCGTCGCCATCGCCACCGGTATTCGGCCCAACCACTATCTCGAGGTGGAATTCGGTGGCTTCGCCGGGATCATCGATGCTCTCGGTGGCATCGAGTTGGACGTCCCCTATGCCGCCCGTGACAACAAATCCGGTCTGGTCCTCGAGCCTGGTGTGCAGAAGGTGAACGGCGCCACGGCCCTGGCCTATGCCCGCTCGCGAAGCTACGAGGAGTTTCGTGATGGCCAATGGGTCGCCCAGGGTGGGGGCGACATCGCCCGTGCCGCACGCCAGCGGGAGGTGCTCACCAAGATGATGGCGGGTGCCGCATCCCCGTCAGGGCTGATTCGCAGCCCCCTGGTCGTGACCGCGGTGGGATCACATCTGACGGCCGATTCCGAGCTCACCATCTTCGACCTCGCCCGAACCGGGTGGGACATGCGGTCGGCCGGAGTCACCGAGTCGATGACCCTGCCTGTGTTCGGCTCAGAGGAGGGCGGGATTTCCTATCTGGTGCGTGACGATCCCGCGGCGACCGAGGTTCTGAACGCCTTCTCGGCCGGACAGCCCTTGCCAGTCCCCTAAGCGGGGTGGGGCGGTCCCTCCCGCAGCCAGCCCATCGTCTCTTCGAGCGATTCGCCGTCGGGACCGCTGATCAGCCAGGTAGCGCCCGCC